>CANQBJ010000014.1 GCA_947589665.1 uncultured Clostridia bacterium | reverse complement strand
TCCTGTGAGGAGTTATTTGTTTTTTTGTAGTAAAAAATGCCGTATTTATACGGCTTATGGCGTTTCGCAAACGCCTATTAATTATACAAATTGAAAGGAGAAAAGAAAAAATGAAAGGTTATTTGGAAATAGTTGACGTTTACGCAAGAGAAGTCCTTGACTCAAGAGCTAACCCTACTGTAGAGGTAGAGGTAGTTGTTGATACAGGCGACGGCAATCAGGTAATGGGAAGAGCAGCAGTGCCTTCAGGCGCATCCACAGGTCAGTTTGAGGCTGTTGAGATGAGAGACGGCGGCGACAGATACTGCGGTTCAGGCGTTCTCAATGCCGTTAACAACGTAAACGAAAAGATCGCTGACGAGATCATCGGTATGAACGCTCTCGACCAGGTCGCAGTTGACAAGGCTATGATAGAATTAGACGGTACTCCTAACAAGGCTAAGTTAGGCGCTAACGCTATTTTAGGCGTTTCTATGGCTGTTGCAAAGGCTGCTGCAGAGGCTCTTAATATGCCTTTATATCAGTACCTTGGCGGATTTAATGCCAAGACGCTTCCCGTTCCTATGATGAACATTATGAACGGCGGTAAGCATGCCGACAATACTGTTGACTTACAGGAATTTATGATAATGCCTGTAGGCGCTAAGTCTTTCAGCGAAGCTTTACAGATGTGCTGTGAGATATATCACGCTCTTAAGAAGGTATTGAAGGGCAAGGGTCTTGCTACAGGTGTAGGCGATGAGGGCGGCTTTGCTCCTGACTGCGCTACAGCTGACGAGGTTATAGACAACATTCTTGAGGCTGTTGAAAAGGCAGGCTATAAGCCAGGCGAGCAGATAAGGATCGCTATGGACCCTGCATCTTCTGAGTTATACAAGGAAGACGGTTTATACCACTTCCCCGGTGAAACTGAGGCTACAGGCGCAGCTGAGGAGATCACAAGAACATCTGCCGAAATGGTTGAGTACTATGCGGCTCTTTGCGAGAAGTACCCCATCATCTCTATTGAGGACGGTCTTGCAGAAGAGGACTGGGAAGGCTGGAAGATGCTTACAGAAAGACTTGGCGATAAGGTACAGCTTGTAGGCGACGATTTATTCGTTACCAACACTAAGAGATTACAGAAGGGTATTGACCTTGGCGTAGCTAACTCAATACTTATCAAGGTAAATCAGATCGGTACTCTTACAGAGACCTTCGACGCTATCAAGCTTGCTAACAGAAACAATATGACAGCAGTTGTATCTCACAGATCAGGCGAAACTGAGGATACTACTATTGCCGATATCGTTGTAGCTGTAAATGCAGGTCAGATAAAGACAGGCGCTCCTGCCAGAACAGACAGAGTTGCTAAGTACAATCAGTTATTAAGACTTGAGGAAGAGCTTGGCGATGCTGCTCAGTATCTTGGACTTGACGCTTGGTTCAACTTAAAGAATAAATAAGATAGTGCAATAATAAAGGGCTGCGGTTCTCCGCAGCCCTTTTAAAATGTCAAACGAATAGTATTTCGGTATCCCAAAAATGGATAATTCAAAAAGTATCATAAAAAACAAACCCATTTTCCTGTGACCAGGTCACGGGAAAATAATCACCATAAATTATACACCTAAAAGTCTATAATTTCAAGCCCAATCGGATATTATTATTTATTATATTTCATTATATAATATTTAATAATGTAGTCTAAGAGGAAGGAGCTAAACTATGGAAGTCGGTAAAAGATTGCGCAGGCTCAGAGAAAATAAAAATATGACAATGTATCGCCTGACTCAGATAACAGGCGTATCCGGTCATCATATCAAGGGCATTGAAGAAGGTACCAGACAGCCTACTATTGAAACTCTTCAACGACTTGTAACGGCTCTTGGCTCATCTCTGTCCGAGATATTCAACGAGGATACAGAATGCTTTTATTTAACAGAAAATGAAAGGAAACTGATTGAAAATTTTCGTATACTCTCACCCGAAAAAGAAGATGCTCTTTTGACAATAAGTGAAATATTGACAAAATAAAAATGTTAAGGTAATTAATATTTTTGAGATTATGATTAAAAATGTACAATCAGTTATTAAGACTTGAGGAAGAGCTTGGCGATGCTGCTCAGTATCTTGGACTTGACGCTTGGTTCAACTTAAAGAATAAATAAGATATTGCAATAATAAAGGGCTGCGGTTCTCCACAGCCCTTTTAAAATGTCAAACGAATAGTATTTCGGTATCCCAAAAATGGATAATTCAAAAAGTATTATAAAAAACAAACTCATTTTCCTGTGACCAGGTCACGGGAAAATGAGCAAACAAGGGGTTTATTTTATTTCCTGTTCTAAATTATCAAAATATTCCGTGTCAAAAAATTTCCCTATTGTTATATCAAGACCGTCACACATCTTCTTTATACTTACAATTCCGGGGTTTTTACTTCTTTCATCCAGCATGGAATAAATTGTCATAGGCGGTATGCCGCTGATATTGGCAAGACCGTTTATTGTCATATTTCTTTCATCACATAGTTCTACAATTCTTTTGGCAACAGCTTCCTTAATATGCATAAACAGCCCTCCTTATAAGATTTGTCTTACATAAGAATACATTTTTTATAGAAAAAATGTATAAGATATATCTTATATTTTGAACTGTTTTATGTTATTATATAAGATATATCTTATATAATAGGAGGTAACCCTATGTCAAAAGATTTAAAGAACAAAACATGTTGTTTCACAGGACATAGAAAAATTAAAAAAGAAAACCAAAAATTAATAGAAAAATTGCTCGAAATAGAAATAACCCGCTTAATACAAAAAGGAGTTTGCTATTTTGGCTCTGGAGGAGCTTTAGGATTTGATACAATTTCGGCATTGGCTGTATTAAAAATGAAAAGCAAATATCCTCATATACGGCTTATAATGGTGCTATCTTGTCCTGAACAAGATAAATTCTGGACTATAAAGGATAAAATAATCTATAAGAATATTTTAAACAAAGCGGATAAAGTAACATATACATCTGATAGATATACAACCGACTGTATGTTTATAAGAAATAGATGGCTGGTAGACAACAGCAGCTTTTGTATAACATATTTTAGAAGAAAAAGAAGTGGAACAGCTTATACTGTTAATTACGCAAAAAATAAAAATGTTAAGGTAATTAATATTTTTGAGATTATGATTAAAAATGTACAATAAATTAATATTTATCAGTCTACTCAAATTGTAAAAAACCTCATTTTCAAGGAAACAGTCCCCTAAAAATGAGGTTTTTTTATAATACTATTTATTTGCAGAACGGCTGCTGTACATTTTCCCGTGACCTGGTCACGGGAAAATGAGCATATTTACAGTTTTGCGAAAGCCCTATGAATACGAAAAATCCATTTTGTTTCATTGTTTTTTGTTTCTATATATTTGCTGATATTTTGTTTTTCTGCATCTGCATAGGGAAATCCTTTATCCGGTGATACAACTATATAGTTTGTTTCATCAATAAGCTGTGAGTTCATATCA
The DNA here is from genome assembly GCA_947589665.1 of uncultured Clostridia bacterium. Classification (GTDB taxonomy): domain Bacteria; phylum Bacillota; class Clostridia; order Lachnospirales; family CAG-274; genus CANPXH01. The sequence continues at coordinate 40,540 of CANQBJ010000014.1, read as the reverse complement.
GCATCAAGATCGATGCCATCTGCCGGCGGAAAGCCCGGCGCAGGTGCTGTTGCTATAATTGGCTTTGCATAAGCTGTAAGTGATACTGTAAATAATAATGCTGCTGTCAACAATGCAGTAATTCTTTTCTTCATACATATCTCTCCTTTTCATTGTTCATATAAACGATACACGGTCGTTATAGCTTGTTCTCTTGTATAGTTTGACAAAGGCGAAAAATTATTATTGCCCGTTCCTGTCATTATCTCGGCAGCAGATACGGAATATATAGAATCCCTTGCCCAGTCTGCAAATGATTTTTCATCAGCAAATCCGGTTATGCTGTTGCTGCCCTCAATACCTATAAGTCTTGCCAGATTATTGAGCATAACAGCAGCCTCCTGACGGGTAATGCTGTCATTAGGTGCAAATTTGCCGTTGCCCTTACCTGCGGCAATTTTAAGCTCATAAGCTGCCGTTACATAATTATCGGAAATATCGGTGAAAGGACTTTCGGCATTTTCTTTGACCGTGTTTCCTGTCTTTGCCATGTATGTCATAACTGCAAGCTTACAGAATTCCTGCCTTGTTATATTTCTTGTGTATTCTGCTTGTATTTCATCGGGAACAATGCCTATAGCTATAGCTTTTTCTATGGTATCCTTAGCCCAAGCGCTTGAGTCTATATTTTCTGTATCAGATACAGCTATTTTCATAGCCTCTTCCTTAGTGCTGTATTCATTTCCATCAAGGTCAAAATACTTTGTGGGATTGCCTTTCCATATATTTTCAATATATACAACCCCCTTTTCTTCCTTTACATACATATTGCCATATTGCTCAGGCATTATATTCTGCATATTGGAGTTGAGAACGGTTTCACCCTTTGAGCCTTTTGCGATAAGTGTATTGCCGGGCTGCACTTGGGGATCTATTGATACATATTTATGCTTTGTAAGCATATTGCCCTTGTCATCTATAACGCTTACGCTTATTTCCGCTCCCTTGTTGGCGGGAAGTGTATTATATATAAATATGCCGTTCATTCCCTTTACGGGAGTTAAATATGTATATCCCTCCAAGGTTTCAATCAGATTTTTATCTTTGTCATATTTTTCGATACTGCCGTTGAGGTAGGCGTTATATATTCCCTTTTCCTTGTTGTAGGATACAAGGAAATATTTTTCGTCAAATACCTCTTCAAGATTTTCATCAAGCATACCGTAAAGTCTTGGATATTTGTCGCTGCTTCTTACTATTATCCTGCCTTCTATATCGTCTATTTCACAGTAGCCCTTATCCTTTAATATATTGCCCTCGGCATCACATATGTAGTAAAGACCGTCATCGGACTTCATATAATAAAGGTCATCGAACAGAGGCTTTAATTCCTTATCTGTATTGATAGGTTTAATATTGGTAAGAGAATACATTACATCCTTGCTGTGGTCGACATTATCATTTGAACAGCGTATCTTTCCGTCATCGTATATTATATACTTATATTCGCCATATGGAATTACCGTTTCAAGCTCGCTGTTAAATACGCAAAATTCCCTGTCGCTGCTCATTGCGATTATGGTTCCGCCTTTTGAATCCAAGTATTTAAACCCTTCGTCTATAAGCCTGTTGCCTTCTTCATCGCATATATAATAGCGCCATTTGTTGCGGTTAATTCCGTTAGCTTCTGTAAGCATATAATAATCTGTTCCCTTGATAGGTATCAACTCCGAAGGCTCGGATATTTCATTGAAATCACCATCAAAATAAGTTATAGTATCTTCTTCTCTGTTATAGCATGAATATGTATCGGTTTCCTCATCATATAAAATTTTATCATATATTCTCGGCGTAATCTCGTTGAGATCCATATCCATAAGTCCATAAAGTCTTTCCTCTACATTATTTGCAGCAATAATGGCATTACCGACTCTTTCTACCATTGTACAAGGACCATACTCAACCATTTTCCCTTTTTCATTTTCATACTCAATCATATGTGTATCACTGTTAAAGTAATATTTTGTACCCTTAACATCATAGCTTGCAAACACCGCTGTGCTCATAATAGAGCATAATGTTAATGTGAGTAATATTTTTTTCATAACATCTCTCCTTTGTTTTTAATATCATGTTACAAACGATCAAAAGGTTACTGATATTTTTTTGCATTGCCACCTCCCTACAAGCCGTCCGATCGGAAAAGTTTCCGAAAAGGTACACTTTTCCGATTTTTTTGATTTGTACATTTTCCCGTGACCAGGTCACGGGAAAATGATGATTTATTCTATGACTATGACTCCCTTGCCTGTTATAAGGTCTTCCTTCCAGTAGCCTGCGGCTTCGGTGGTATCAAGGTGCTTAAGCTTATATTTGCCTGCTGAGGGGCTGACTTCATTGCTCTCCACAGTCTTTGCCGCCTCGTTTACTATAAGGGCGCTGTCCTCAAAGCCTGCCTTTTCAAGGGCAGATGCGAGCTTTTCTTTTGTTTCTTCGTCCATTTTATTGTCAAAGTCCTTTACCTTCATATATGAAATATAGGCTTTAACGGGCTTTTCGCCCTCAAAGTACAAAGATACTCTTACAGGCAGATGACTTATGTGTTCTTCGATAGAGTTGTTGTAATGATAGGGGAAATCCCGCAAAAAGCCATACTCTATGTTTGAAAAGTCAAGGCGGGTATATTTTCCTCCTGCGCTGCAGTCATTATACATAAAGCCTGTTGATGAACGCATATCCTCTATAAATTTTTCCCAACCCTTTGCTATGCGTCCTGTGTCGTTGCAAAGCATTGAAGAGTAGTAGTTAGGTCTCATGGTCAAAAGGTCATATTCCCTGTTGTAATATATGTCATAGCGTCTTTTTTCCGTGCCTGTATAAGGCATTATAATGTACATATCCGTCTTTTCCCATGTGCTGAGAAAATCCTTTACTCTCCTGTTGTATTCCTCCATAGTTATTGTTTCCGCCGTATTGCCGTTTTCGTCAAGGATATGCATTTCATAGCCGGAGGAACCGTCTGTATTCTCGTATATAGAAGCGTTTAAAAGACTATAGCACTCTGTGAGATAATTGTCTCTCTTTTCGTCCGTATATACCACAGAGCTTTCGGATATATCCACCTTTCTTCCCCACCTTATATTACTACAGCCGCAGAGGAGAGTTATACAAAGTATGGGTATGATTACTTTTTTTGCCATAACAACACCCCCTGCTTTTTAAGTATGGCATTGGCAATAACAAATGTAACAATGCCAAAGAAAAGGAACACAAGTATGCCTACCCACTTGTTTATGCTGTACATAAACTGACTTCCGAAAAAGCCTGCTATAAACAGCGTGATCACAGCAATAAATATCTTGCCGTATACCTTGCCCGGCAGAAGCCCGCCATTTTCCGCTCTCACATCGGAATTGGCACATTTATTGCATACATATACCATAACAAATGAAAGCACAGTATAGTATACCAGCCTCAGAAGGCTGAAAAGACTGCCCTGGGGTATACGCCATTCAATAGACGTACCGCTTTGCTTTGCACTGCTCCATGAAGCAGCTATTATATAGTCGTCGACGGCGGATTTCGTATCATTGAATGGGAAAAGGGGGAAATACAGAAAGCGGTAGGTTCCGCTTGTATTAAAGCCTCCGTATCGTTCTGCCATTTCCATAATAAATACGGGAGTCACAAGTATTATTATGCCGAATATAGCCGCAATTACAGGCTGATTTACCATATACTGAGAGAACATAAACACCAGATATATGAATATAAGCACCACCCAGGTAAGCGCCATATTTTCAATTATTGTAATTTCGCTGAATGCTTTGCCGTCAAAGGGATATAGGCTGTAAATATCCTCCATAAAGGGAATATATCTGTGATAGAGCGCGATTATCCACACAGTATATATTGCAAGCATAAGAGTTATAAAGCCTATGCCTGTTATGAGCTTTGCGGAATGCAGCTCCTTTTTTCTGTAGGGCAGAGAATACCATATATTGGCATCGTCATTGAACTGACAGAAGGCAAGGAGGACTACCCAGCCTATGTTAAAGGCGCTGAAGCCCGTGCATATAAGCTCTATAGACCAAGCCGTATTCATAAAGCCCTCTGTAAGCACACGGCAATCCTCAAGCATCATATTTTCCTTATAGGCTATAGATGTAAAATACATTACGGCAAGAGCTATGATAGGGAGCCATTTTATTTTGCTTATTTCCCACAATATGAGATTTTTATATCTTCTTTCCATAAAATACACCTCCCTAGTCAAATCGCCTTACGAAATACTGTATTATCTTAAAGCCTGCAAGCCAGCTCAGTATAAATGTGATAATGATTATCGCTGTGCCTCTTGTTTCAAAGCCATTTACAACTATCTGCATTGTAAAGGCAAACATAGTAGAGCCTATAGCATATACAAGGGGTCTGCACCACCTGAATAAAAACAGCTTGCCCATATTGCTGTAATCTATTTTGGAATTCAGTATTGCCGCCAGTACAAAAAATGGTATGCTCCATATTATAAAAAGCGTTTCCTCTGGATAAATTTTTCCGTAGAAGCATATAAGCTCAAAAAATTTACCCATAAGATCTATGGCTATTCTGAATATTGGCAACTCTCTTATGGCATAGGGCATGGATTCATAGCCTATGAATGAACCCAGCATACCGAAAAATGCCACAAAGGGCGCTGCTATTGCAAGAATAGGTATACCTATTATCTGCTGACTTAAAAGCCCTATGGAATAGAAAAGCACCATTACCGCAAAGGTCATATATGCCGTGTCCCACATCTGTTTGAAATATTTTTCGCCTTCGGCAAAATAAGGGGAATACATTGCCCAGCCTATGGCGCAAAGCACTGCAAGAGTTACGCCTATAAACACCAAGGATGAAATTGTTCTGAACAGAAAGTCACTGCTATATTTTACAGGCAGCTGCTTTATGAAAATGCCTGTTTTTTTGTTGACATTTTTATAGTGGAGAAATGTATTCAAGCCTATAGACACAAATATTATTATAAATATAGTGCCTGCCCACTGGCTCCACTCGGACAGATAGGGCATCCATTTTTCCTGTCCGTTGACTGCGCCTGCTCTTTCGCTCATAATATCCATAGTGTTAAGAAATATTGAGAAAAGAGAGGCTCCGCCCAGAAGTATAAGAGAATTTCTGATATAGTTTTTATAAAGTGAATTCATAGTATCACCTCTGTTCCTTTGAGGAATATATAAATATCTCTTCAAGGCTCATACCTATTTCCTCCAGTATGTCTGCGCCCTTGGCGTAAAGCTGCCTCTCCATATCCTGAGTATAATTGTCGGTTATTATGTGATATATTGAGCCTATCTGCTCTGCGTGGAGTATGCCCTCTATATCGGATAGGTCCACAGGGTTTGAAAATACTGCCTGAAGCTTCTTTACCTTTGCTTTTATACCCTCTACACTGCTCTGATATTTTACCTTGCCGCCCTGCAGCATTGTAATATCGTCGCAAAGCTTTTCAAGCTCTGAAAGATGATGTGAGGATATGAGTATGGTACACTCTCTTTCCGAAACCTCTTTTATAAGAAGGTCTGTCACCTGCTTTTTGGCAAGAGCGTCAAGTCCGCTTGTAGGCTCGTCAAGTACAAGTACATCGGGCTTTATGGCAATGTTGAGCATAAGGGCAAGACGCATCTGCATACCCTTTGAAAGCTGATTTATCCGCCTGTCCTCAGGCAGCTCGAATATTGTATTAAGCTCTTTGAAATAATCCTCGTCAAAGCTTTCGTATATGCCCTTGTAGAACTTTACCATATCCTTAACCCTGTAGGTAGGGAAATAGCTGTTGCTGTCTGCAACATAGCCTATCCTTGCCTTTACCTTGGGATTGTCGTATACGTCCTCTCCGTCTATAAGCACAACTCCGCCGTTAGGCTTGTATACACCTATAACACAGTGTATTATAGTGGTCTTGCCTACACCGTTTTCGCCTATGATACCGTGTATTGTACCCTTTGGCACCGTTATTGAAACATTGTCCACTGCCTTGAAGTTACCGTAGCATTTGGTCAGATTTTTTATTTCTATCATTTATTATCCCTCCTGTTCCTCTAATATTTTGCATATTCCCTTTATAATATCCTCCTTGGGGCTGCCCGAAAGCATAAGCTGGGTCAGTATGGGACGTATGCTTTCCATTGCCTTGGCAAAGTCTGCGTCAATGTCCCTACAGTCGGATATAAAGGTACCCTTTCCCTTTTCCGTCACTATGACACCCTGCTTTTCAAGTTCCGCATAGGACTTTGCCGCCGTGTTTGGATTTATGTCAAGCATTGATGCCAGCTTGCGCACAGAGGGAAGAGCGTCTCCCTTTTTCAGATAGCCCTTTAATATACCTTCCTTAATGGAATTGCATATTTGCTCATAAATGGGTATGTCAGAGCGCAGCTCAATATTAAACATAGTATCACCTGCCTTTAGCTTTACTGTACTATGTATTATAGTACACCATACAAAGCTTGTCAATAGCATTTTTTTATATTCAGATTTTTTTAATATTTGATTATTTCATAATTTTAGGTTATACTGTTAAAAAGGAGTTTTTGCTATGGAAAGAATGAAAGAATTAATAGAAATTTTAAATAAAGCGTCAGAGGCATATTATCAGAAGGATTCCGAGATAATGAGCGACTTTCAGTATGACAGGCTCTATGACGAGCTTGTGGCTCTGGAGGCGGAAACGGGTATTGTGCTTTCAGACAGCCCTACGCAGAAGGTAGGACATAAGGTCCTCAGCTCTCTTACTAAGGTAAGGCACGAAAGCCCTATGCTTTCCCTTGACAAGACAAAGGAAGTGGAAAGGCTTAAAGAATTTGCGGGAAGCAATGAATGTATACTTTCCTACAAAATGGATGGACTTACCGTTGTGCTTACCTACAATAACGGCCAGCTTGCGCAGGCTGTTACAAGGGGAAACGGTGAAATAGGCGAGGACATAACCCACAATGCGGTATTTTTCAGGAATATCCCCGTTAAAATGAGCTTTAAGGGGGAAACCGTAATAAGGGGCGAGGCTGTTATCTCCTTTGAGGATTTCAACAATATAAATGAAAACCTTGCTGCTGAGGAGAAGTACAAAAATCCGCGTAATCTTTGCAGCGGCACGGTAAGACAGCTTAATTCCGAAATTGCGGCAAAGAGGAATGTAAACTTTATAGCCTTTTCTCTTGTAAAGGCTGAGGGAAAGGAATTTGGCGACAGCAAGTCCGAAAGACTGGACTGGCTTGAGAGTATGGGCTTTACGGCTGTGGAAAGACAGATCGTAACAGCCGACAATATGGAAGAAACGGTAAGGCATTTTGAGGACAAGATACCCCGTAATAAATTTGCCACAGACGGTCTTGTGCTGACCTACAACAGTATTGAATACAGCGAAAGTCTTGGAACTACTGCCAAATTCCCCAGAGATTCCATAGCCTTCAAGTGGGCTGATGAGCTTGCCGAGACCAGACTTCTGGACATAGACTGGAATACATCAAGGACGGGACTAATCAATCCCATAGCCGTATTTGAGCCTGTGGAACTGGAGGGTACGACCGTAAACAGAGCCTCTCTTCACAATTTAAGCATTGTGGAAAGCCTTAAGCTGGGAATAGGAGATACCATAAGGGTATACAAGGCAAATATGATAATACCCCAGGTAGCGGAAAATATAACGCAGAGCAATACTGCGGAGATACCAAAGGTCTGTCCCGTGTGCCACGAGGAAACGGAGATAATAAGCCTGCGTGACGGCAAGGCTCTTAAGTGTCCCAATCCTAACTGCAAGGCGCAGAGAGTGTCAAGCCTTGAACATTTTGTGTCAAGAGATGCCATGAATATAGAAGGGCTTTCCGAGGCAACTATTGAAAAGTTTATAGAAAAGGGTTTTATAGACAACTATACCGATCTGTTTAAGCTTGAGAAATACAAGGACGAAATAATCGCTATGGAGGGCTTTGGCGAAAAGTCCTATAACAATCTTATTGCCGCCATAGAAAAAAGTAAAAATGTGCATATTGCCAACTTTATATACGCTCTCGGCATTAACAATGTAGGTCTTAGCAATGCAAAGCTTTTGTGCAAAAAATACGGCTATTCAATGGACGGCATAAGAAATGCCACAGCAGAGGAGCTTATGGAGATAGACGGCTTTGGCGAGGTCATTGCCAACTCTGTTGAGAAGTATTTCAGCCACAAGGAAAATACCGAGCTTATAGACGATGCCATGAGCTACATTACATTTGCCAAAGAAGAGGAAAGCACGGGAAGCAATGTGCTTGAGGGCAAGACCTTTGTAATAACAGGAGATGTGCATATTTATAAGAATAGAAAGGAATTGCAGGCGCATATTGAAAAGCTTGGCGGCAAGGCTGCCTCAAGTGTAAGCTCCAAAACGGACTACCTTATAAACAACAATGTAAACTCTGCATCCTCCAAAAATAAAAAAGCTAAGGAATTAGGCATACCTATTATAAGTGAAGAGGATTTTGTAAAGCTTATAGAAGAATAGATCGGTAATTTGCGGTATGGGGCGGTATTATTCTGATGTTTAAATAAGTTATGCTTAGGTTAGTATTGACCTCTCCACCGCCTAACGGCGGTCCCCCTCCCCTGATAGGGGAGGCTATGCACCGCAAAGGCTGTGATAACTGCTTAGTTGTTGTTTTTCTAAGTAAATAAGGGCTTTTGTAAAGCGCACAACTAAGGCTCCCCTAATCAGGTTCAGCACTTTTGCCTTCGGCAAAAGCGATACTTCGTATCGGCGGATAACTTCTTCCGCTGCAATGGAGCTGTCAGCCGCGGCAAAAGTTTATATAAAAATAGCTGTGAACGGGGCTGACTGAGAGGTCTAACCTACCCCACTAAACAAACAATTGCAATAGTCTTTATTGCCAAAATCGTCATATAGTAGTATACTGTATAAAAGAGGGTGATCATATGTATGGCTGGCTTGTGGTGAACGGTTTTTTAGTCAGTTCTAAATTCAGCGAAATATATGACTGGCTGTGTAAAGCCTTTGAAAAAAGAGGACATAGCATAGAAGTGTACACCAACACGGAGCTTGCCTTTATAGACGGCACCTGCAGACATCCCGATTTTGTGTTGTTCTGGGACAAGGACATAGTTCTTGCCAAAAGCCTTGAAAATATGGGACTCAGGCTCTTCAACAGCAGCAGAGCCATAGAGCTTTGCGATAACAAGGCTCTTACATATGTTGCGCTTAAGGGCAGGGTACCAATGCCCGATACCATAGCCGTACCCATGACCTATAGGAACATAGGCTATAATGATACGGGATTTGTAAGGACGGCAGGGGAAAGGCTGGGCTATCCCTTCATAATAAAGGAATGCTTTGGTTCCTTTGGACAGAATGTATATATGGCAGAGGATATAAAGCAGGCAGAAGAAATTGTAAGAAATAACAGGGAACCTCTTATTTTCCAGAAATATATAGCTGAAAGCAGGGGCCGTGATATACGAATAAACGTAGTGGGCGGCAGGGCTGAGGCAGCTATGCTGAGGAAAAATGAAAATGATTTCAGAGCCAATATCACGAACGGCGGCACTATGGAGAAATATATTCCGACTGCGGAAGAAATAAGCCTTGCCGAAAGGGTATGCCATATTTTAGGTCTGGATTTCGGCGGTGTTGATATACTTATGAGCAGTGAAGGTCCTCTTTTGTGTGAGGTCAATTCCAATGCCCACTTTAAGAATATATTTGAATGTACGGGCATAAATATTGCCGATAAAATAGCGGAGTATATAGAAAAATGTTTGGATATATAATATATGAAAAAAATGCAGCAAAGCGTAACAGCAGCTACATACAGAAGTATAAAGACAAGTTTGAAAGGCACGGCATTGAGCTAAGACTTGTGTATGCAGATGAGATATATACCGGGGACAAGCCTGATTTTGCAATAGTCCGTGTTATGGCGCCTGAGATCACAAGACACCTTGAAAGTATAGGCGTAAGGTGCTTTAATAATTACTTTGTTTCCCATATTGCAAATGACAAGGCTCTTACATATAAGTATGTATCGGACAACGGTATAGAGATAATGGATACATATTACAGCGCCGATATATCTTTTCGGTTCCCCGTTGTGATAAAGCCTAAGAACAGTCACGGCGGCGACAGGGTTTTTATGATAAATTCAAGAGAAGAGCTTATGGAAAGACTGTCTTTATACGAAAAGGACAACTATGTCATACAGGCGGCGGCATCGGATATAGGAAAGGACCTCAGAGTTTACGTAATAGGAAATAATATCGTGTGCGCTATGCTCAGACAGTCCAAAACAGATTTCAGAAGTAACTTCTGCCTAGGCGGAAGGGCATCGTTATATACATTATCCCAGGAAGAAAAAGAGCTTGTGGAACGCATCATAGGTCTTTTTGACTTTGACTTTGCAGGCATAGACTTTGTATTCAACGAGGGCAGAATTGTTTTTAACGAGATAGAGGACGTTGTGGGAAGCCGTATGGTATATTCCTGCACAGATATAGACATTGTGGAAATATACACAGAATATATTATCAAGGAGATGACAAAATGAAAATCGGTATGTTGACAAGCGGCGGTGACTGTCAGGGTCTTAATGCCACGATGAGAGGTGTAGCAAAGGCGCTATACAATAAGCTGGGCAAGGATATTGAGATATACGGTATACTTGACGGCTACAAGGGACTTATCGAGGGCAATTATAAAAAGCTCAAAAGCAGGGATTTTTCAGGCATACTTACAAGAGGCGGCACTATTTTAGGCACCTCCAGAAAGCCCTTTAAGAAAATGACCGTAATAGAAGAGGACGGCATAGATAAGGTAAAGGCAATGAAGGACAATTATAAAAAAATGGATCTTGACTGTCTTGTCATACTGGGCGGAAACGGCACCCATAAGACTGCCAATCTCCTTAGCCAAGAGGGGCTTAACGTAGTTACGCTGCCTAAGACAATAGACAATGACCTGTGGGGTACGGATATTACCTTCGGCTTTACATCCGCCCTGGATGTAGCGACTGATGTTATAGACAGAATACACACAACGGCTACATCTCACGGCAGAATATTTGTAATAGAGATAATGGGACATAAGGCAGGCTGGCTTACTCTCTATGCGGGAGTTGCGGGAGGAGCAGACATCATACTTCTGCCTGAGATACCCTATGATATAAATAAAATAAATGAGGAAATAGACAAACGTACAAAGGAAGGTAAGGGCTTTTCTATAATTGCCGTTGCCGAGGGCGCCATATCCCTTGAGGAGAGCAGTATGAACAAGAAGGAATTCAAGGCGCACAGAGCCGTTATGCCTCAGCCCTCTATTGCCTACAGGGTCGCAGACGAAATAGCCTCAGCCTCAAGCCATGAGGTAAGAGTTGTGGTTCCCGGACATATACAGAGAGGCGGCGCGCCCAATGCCTATGACAGGGTACTTACCACAAGATTTGGCGCAGGAGCGGCAGAGCTTATTCTGAAAAAACAGTACGGATATATGGTAGGTATGAAGAACGGCAGCATAACTGCCGTACCTCTTGAGGAGGTTGCAGGCAAGCTCAAGAATGTGCCTGCCGATGATGAGGTCATACTTACTGCAAGACACATAGGCATATCCTTTGGCGACTGATGTGTGCGGTAAATTAAAAATATATTGAAAAAAACGTCGCAATATGTTATTATTAAGGGTAAGGGAGGCGTTTTGTATGGCAATACAGGAATCAGGGGAAAATTATCTTGAGGCAATATTGATATTAAAGGAAAGAAACGGCTATGTCCGTTCTATAGATGTTGCTCATGAGCTTGGTTTTTCAAAGCCAAGTGTAAGCCGCGCCATGTCCGTTCTTAAAAAGGAAGGGCATATTGAAATGGACGGCCTTAATCAGATATTGCTTACAGAAAGCGGCAGGAAAATTGCCGAGACTATTTATGAAAGACATCAGGTGCTTTCTAAGTTTCTTGTTTCTCTGGGTGTGGATGAAAAGACTGCTGTGACCGATGCCTGCAGAATAGAGCATGTCATAAGCCCCAAATCCTTTGATAAGATAAAGGAAAAGTTTTTTAATGAGGAATAATATTTAATTTGTCTGAAATACTAAAGAAAAGAGAGGTGTTTTAATGAGCGTTATAACATTGACCAAGGATAATTTCAATGATGAGGTCCTTAACAGCAATAAGCCTGTGCTTGTAGACTTTTGGGCAGCATGGTGCGGTCCCTGTCAGATGCTTTCTCCCGTTGTGGATAAGATAGCAGGCGAGACCACTGCCATTAAGGTAGGCAAGATAAATATAGATGAACAGCCTGAACTGGCAGAGGAGTTTGGTGTTATGTCAATACCTACTCTTATGGTTTTCAGAGATGGCAAGCTCAGTAAAAAAAGCGTAGGTGTTATCTCAAGAGATGAGATACTTAATCTTATATAAAATTAAAGCAGCCTTTTAAGGCTGCTTTTTAATTATAATGTGAATTCGGTAAATTTTTGTTTATATGAATAGGTTCGACCTCTCAGTCAGCCCCGCTCACAGCTATTTTTATATAAGCTTTTGCCGCGGCTGACAGCTCCCCTTGCGAAGGGGAGCTTTAGGTTTATTCCTTTCAAAGCCGCTTATTTACTTAGAAAAAACAACAACTAAGCTGCTGTCACCGCCTTGCGGTAAACGACCTCCCCTAGCGTTAGCGTCGGAGGGGAGGGGGACATTGCACCGAAAGATTTATCGGACGACCGTAGGTCGGCTTTCGGCGAAGCCGAAAGTGCTGATGCCGAAGGTTGGTGGAAGGGTCGTTTTTCTACGCTAAACAAAAATTTAAAACTACAACACCGTGCCATAAATGGAAAACAATATAAAATCTTATATGTTTAATGTTCACATTATATTGTTCCGTATTTCTGATAATGCTCTGCTGCGCTTCTCCGAACAGCATATCGAAGGTGTCGGTCAGAGGGCTGAACAGATCGTCTAAAAGCCCATACCGTTTGTGAGGCAGTCAAAAAGGGTGTTACCAATCATTGACACTTTAACACCTGCTTTAACAGTGAAAAGGTTGGTATTTGTTGACATAAAAACTTAAATGTTGTATAATAATAAAGATTGTACATAGATGTGAGAATATGGAAATGGAGGAGCATTTTTGAGAGGAAGAATATTTATTATTGCCGTTATGGGCATTATAATTTTGATTTTAACTTCTGTTTATTCCATAAGACTTTCTTCTGCAGATAATTTATACTGTAAGAGTATGGATTATGAAAATAAAATAATACCCACAAGCGATATGGAGCTTGAAAATTTTGACGAAGGCGAAGACGGTCTTGTTCTCAAGGAAAGCTCTTCTATATATCTGCACAATATCGACACCTATGTGTATACTATGAGATTTAATGCGAAAATAGACAGTGACAAGGCATTAAAAATATATTATACAGAGGATAAAGAGGAAAATTTCAGCGAGGGAAAGTCCTTTGAAGCAAATTATAATATTGTAAACGGACGTCCCGTGATAATTGCGGACAGATATATGTATTCTGCCAGGATAGATTTTATCGACAATTTAGGTACCAACTTAAAAATAAGCAGTATTGAGCTTAACGACTATTCGCCTGTCATCGATATAGAAAAGCTGCTGGCATTTTCATTGTTCCCCACAATGGTATTCATAATAGCTGCGGCTGTTGTAATATTCGGCGTAAAGCTTAATTTGTACATTAATGTTTTTAGAAAGTATGTGCCCCTTATAAGCAATCTTGTGCTGAGGGACCTGAGAGTAAAATACAGAAGGTCAATACTGGGCTTTCTCTGGAGCATACTCAATCCCCTGCTTATGGCGCTTATTGTAAATGCGGTTTTTTCACATATATTCAGATTTTCAATAGACTATTTCATAGTTTACTACCTTATGGGTTCCGTGCTTTTCAATTTTATGACGGAGTGTACAATGGGTTCAATGCTGTCTGTGATATATGCAGGCGGACTTATTAAAAAGGTATATATACCAAAGTATATATTTCCCATGCAGAAATGTATGTTTGCCTTTATAAATATGCTTTTCTCAATAACGGCAATAATCGCTATGATAATAATAACGGGCATGCCTGTTACATGGTCTGCGCTGCTGTTCCCCGTTCCTCTGCTGTATACGGCAGTATTTTCACTGGGACTGGGACTTATATTGTCAGCCCTTACTGTGTTTTTCAGAGATATAGAGCATCTATACACCGTTTTTGTATCGGCATGGATATATCTGACACCTGTTATATATCCCGAAAGTATTCTGACAGACGCACTCAGAAATATTATGAGGCTTAATCCCATGTACTATTATGTCACCTATTTCAGAGGACTTGTAATGTACGGGGAAATACCCGGAATAAGCTTTAATCTGGCATGTGCGGCTTATTCTCTGCTCTTCCTCATACTGGGTATGGCAGTGTTCAAGAAATGTCAGGACAGGTTTGTATTATATATTTAGGAGAGATAATATGTCGGCTGTTATAAGCGTTGATCATGTGGTAATGAATTTCAGGAAAAATAAGGAAAAGGTAGACAGCCTTAAGGAATACGTGCTTAAATCTATACTCAGAAAGCTGAGCTTTGATACATTTACAGCCCTTAATGACGTGTCCTTTGAGGTTGAGCAGGGCGAGGTCATGGGCATAGTGGGTCTTAACGGCTCAGGCAAAAGCACCTTGCTTAAAATAATCTCCGGCATATTAAAGCCTACAGAGGGGAGAGTTTCCGTAAACGGCACTGTTTCCCCGCTTATAGAGCTGGGCGCAGGCTTTGACTTTGACCTTACCGCTGAGGAGAATGTCTATCTCAACGGCTCCGTATTGGGCTATTCCAAAAAGGAGATGGAGGAAAAGCTTCCCGAAATCATAGAGTTTTCAGAGCTTTCCGAATTTATGAATGTGCCTATAAAAAATTTTTCATCGGGTATGGTGGCAAGGCTGGGCTTTGCCATAGCCACCATTACAAGACCTGAGATACTTATAGTAGACGAGATACTTGCCGTAGGCGACTTCCAGTTCCAGAAAAAGTGCGAAGAAAGAATAAATGAAATGATGAGCGGAGGAACAACGGTCATAATAGTTTCTCACTCCATAGACCAGATAAAGAGGCTCTGCGACAGGGTAATATGGCTTGAAAACGGCAGGATAAGAATGGAAGGTGCCTGCGAGGAGGTTTGTCTTGCCTATGAGAACCAGGGGGTATAAGCATAATGGATGATAAATACAACAGCTATTTTTTCAATGACTTCTATGAAGAAAACGGCGGCGGCAACTACAAGAACAAGGAAAACTGGGCAGGCTTCTTTTCTTCTATTGCCGATAAAATAATAGAGATATTTGCTCCCAAAACGGTACTGGATGCAGGCTGCGCTATGGGATATCTTGTAGAGGCTCTGAGGGACAGAGGCGTTGAGGCATACGGCTTTGATATATCCGATTATGCCATATCCAATGCGGCAGACAGCATAAAGCCCTATCTGGCAGTACATTCCATAACGGAAAAGCTGCCCGAAAATTTCCCTGAGCATTTCGACCTTATTGTTACAATAGAGGTAATGGAGCATCTTTTTTCTGAGGACGGCGAGAAGGCTATCAGAAATCTGTGTTCATACAGCGATACCATTATTTTCACATCCACTCCCGACGATATAGAGGACAGGACCCATTGTAATGTAAGACTTCAGGAGCATTGGTGCAGAGAATTTGCCAAAAACTCCTTTTACCACGATCTTCTTCAGCCTGTGGACTTTATCTGCCCCTGGGCATTGCTTTTCAAGAAGAGGGATAAAACAGAGGATGTTATATTTGACTATGAACTGAGCAGAAGAATAGATAAAATAGACAGTGAAAAGGCTATTATAAAAAACAATGTTGCAGCCTTTTATTTTGATACAGGCGAAGGCTTTTCCGAAAAAGGATATATTCAGGTACCCTATGAGGAGGGCAAGCTCTCCAATATAAAAACAAAGCTTCCCAAGGGCTGCAAGGCGGTGCGCTTTGACCCTGCAGAAGGCAGTTATGTTTTTATATGCATAGAGAATGCCCTTACGGATAAGGGTTCTGTTAAATTCAGCCCAATAAACGGAAGGGATATGTCGGGTTATGCAATATTTGACGATACCGACCCGCAGTTTTCGGCAGAACTTAAAGAAAACTGCAAACTCCTTGAGCTTACGGCATTTATTTGTACCTTTAACGATCCATATGTTCTTAATATGTTTATTAAGGCAAATACGGAAAAGGAACTCTTACTCAACAGAATACAAGAGCTTTCATGCGATATCGACAGTCTTAAATCAGATAACAGCAGTCTTAACAATACAATAGCAGAAAGGCTGGAAAAAGAGCTTAGTCTTGAACATTCCTTGGACGAAGCTGCTGAGGAAAACAAAAAGCTTAGTAAGCTTTTAAATGAAAAGAATTCCAGTCTTGAAGAAGCTATTAATACAAATAATGCCCTTATAAATTCAACATGCTGGAGAATTACCGCTCCCATCAGAGGTATTGTTGGGTTTATGCGTGGGGGAAAAGCAAAAAAAAAAGAAGTCCCTATAAATAATAGGTCATACAGTACAATAAGCGAAGAAAACGTATTATTCAAATTTTTAAATAGACTGAGAGAGTTCGGTCTCGTAACAACAGTCTTTCTGATCAAGAACAAGCTTATATCAAGGGCTGCCGATTCTCCCTATGAGCTTTTTATAAAAAACAGAGAGGAGAATATACTTCAGACAGAGGATTTGCCCTACAGACCTGTTTTTTCCTTTGTTGTGCCTGTTTACAATGTCAAAAGCGATCAGCTTATAGAATGTATAGAATCTATACTGGGTCAGACCTATGACAACTTTGAGCTAATACTTGTAGATGATAAGTCCACATGGGAAAATGTGCCAAGTGTCCTTAAAAAATATGAGAAAAACCCAAAGATAACGGTAATATACCGCGAGAAGAACGGACATATTTCAGAATGTACAAATACAGGCATAGCTGCAGCCAAGGGCGAATATATCGTGTTTACAGACTGCGATGACGTTGTGGCGCCTAATGCCGTATATGAATTCACAAAGGTATTAAACAAGGACAAAAGCATTGATTTTATATACAGTGATGAGGATAAGCTTTCAGAGGACGGAAAGGTCAGAAGCGATCCGTTTTTCAAGCCCGACTGGTCACCGGATACTTTTATGAGTATTATGTACACAAGTCACCTTTCGACCTACAGGAGAAGCATTGTAAATGAAATAGGCGGACTTCGTACAGAGTGTAACGGCTCTCAGGACTATGATTTTACTATGCGATTTACAGAAAAAACGGACAGAATAGCCCATGTGCCCAAGATACTTTATCACTGGCGGCAAAGACAGGGTTCTACAGCATCTGAGGTCGATGCCAAGCCATATGTAAAAGAAGCGATGCACAGGCTTAAGACAGAAGCTCTGAGCAGACGGGGAATAAAGGGAACTGTAAGCTATATACCTGAAATTTCGCAGTTCAGAATAATATATGATTGTCCAAAGAATACATTAGTAAGCATAATTATTCCTTCCAAGGATAATTATGAAATAATAGAAAGATGTATATCAGGCCTTGTTGAAATAACGGAATATAAAAATTATGAAATAATCGTAGTAGACAATGGCAGCAGCAGTGAAAACAGAAAAAAATACGAAAAGCTGTGCAGCAAATACAATGCGCTTTACCACTATGAAAAGATGAATTTCAATTTTTCCGTAATGTGTAATATAGGCGCTTCTCTTGCAAAAGGCGAATATCTGCTTTTCCTGAACGACGATATAGAAATAACAGAAAAGGTCTGGCTTTCCGTTATGCTGGGACATGCTTCCCAAAAGCATACGGGAGCTGTAGGCGCAAAGCTTCTTTATCCCGACAGTACACTTATTCAGCATGACGGCGTAATAAATCTGCCTGTAGGACCAAGCCATGTGTATTCACGTATGGATGACAATATAATATATCCATTCTGCAGAAACAGGACAGAATATAATTTTATTGCAGTGACAGCTGCATGTCTTTGTGTAAGCAAGGATAAATATAATGAGGTCAATGGATTTGATGAAGAACTGGCTGTTGCATACAATGATGTAGACCTTTGTTTAAAGCTTTATGAAAAGGGCTATTATAATGTGGTGAGGAATGATGCTGTGTTATATCACCACGAGTCCATAAGCCGGGGAATAGATACTGAAGACTCCGAAAAGCTCAAAAGACTTGTGGCAGAAAGAGAACTGCTTTACAGCAAGCATACGGCGCTCAGGGCTACGGATCCTTTCTACAATATAAACCTTGCAAATAACAGAACTGATTTCGAACTGGATGCCGAATGTGATTTAAAACCGAGTATGCCTGTTAAGGCAGATGCCAATATAATGTCTTATATTGACAATGAAAGTGTTGAAATATATTTTGACAGGCTGGAGCAGGGCGATATGATATATATTACAGGCTGGGCAATTGCGGTGGCAAGCCGTCTGAATAATATGAATAAAAAGTATGTGTTCCTGTTGGATGATGATAACAATGCAGTACTGTTCAGAGCAAGGACTATGCTGCGAAGTGATGTTAGTTGTTCCCTTGGAAGGGGCAATAATCTGAATTTGGCAGGATTTACCTGCTGCATAGATACATCTGTTATTGCGCCGGGCCGCTACAAGGTGGGAGTTCTTCTTAAAAATAGCGTCACATTAAAAAAGTACGCAGCTGTTTCAGACAGGTGTGTGGACATATATTAAAGCGTATGGTGTGAATAACAGAGTAAATAATGACTGTAATTTATTGCTTACCCTTAAGTCTGTATGTCTGCCCATAACGACAGATGAATTTGTGATAGTTAAAGAGATAATATGAACAATAAGCTTAAAACAATAATTAAAAAATCCGTAAAACCCCTAGGACAGTTGCTTTCACTTTTATCCGTTATATTTATAATATATTCGGTATATAAGCTGGGCTTTGACTTTGGCTCTATAGAAAATATTCCTCTGTTCATAGTCATAGCGGCAGGGGGAGTGCTTATAAAATGCGCAAGTGTACTTATTACGGGAAGCGCATGGGCTGACTGGCTGTTTTTTTTGGCACCTGATGCAGACAAGAACAGAAAGGGCGCCATATCGGCATATGTAAAGGCAAATATAGGCAAATATCTTCCCGGCAATGTTATGCATTATGTAGAGAGAAACCTCTTTGCATCGGGACTTGGCATAAGTCAGAAGAAGATCGCGCTGGCAAGCCTTGCGGAAATACTGGGACAGGTAGGCGGAGCCTTTATAATAGCCTTGATAATGTCAAGACACTATCTTATACTTGCTGTAAACAGAGTTTTTAACGGCAATTATACGGTACCCTTTATTATTATGGCTGCGGCAGTCTTATGCGGAGTTGCCCTATTGATGATTTTAAGAAGCAGTATAAGTGATTTTCTGAAGGGCTACAGTGTTTCACAGCTTTTAAAGGTGTTTATAATAACGATCATAAAATATATACTTAGTCTGTGGCTTTTGGGTATGGTGATGGTACTGCTTTATATATACATGGGCGGCGAAGGAAGTATTGAGAATATAAATCTTATTACATCTGCCTATGTTATAGCTTGGGTACTGGGCTTTATTACTCCCGGAGCATCAGGGGGTATAGGAGTAAGGGAAATTATTATAATATTCCTTCTCGGCGCTGTTGTAGGCGAGGAGCTTATAATAACACTTTCCGTAATACACCGTCTTATAACTATAATAGGCGATTTCCTGATATATTTTTATGTCCTGGGCGTAAACGGTATAAAGAACAAAAAGGAGAAAATGCAAAATGAAACTGATAATACAGATACCATGCTACAATGAGGCAGAGACTCTTGAAATAGCTCTTAACGACCTGCCAAAGCATATAGATGGCATAGACGAAATAGAATACCTTATTATAAACGATGGCAGCAAGGACAATACCGTTGAGGTAGCAAAGCGCTGGGGCGTCAATTATGTTGTGAATTTCAGACGGAATAAGGGACTTGCAAAGGGCTTTATGGCAGGTATAGACGCCTGCCTCAGAAACGGAGCGGACATCATAGTCAACACCGATGCCGACAATCAGTATAACGGCGATGATATAGAGACAATAGTACGTCCCATACTGGAGGGCAAAACGGATATAGTCATAGGCGAAAGACCTATAGATCAGACAGAGCATTTTTCTCCCATAAAGAAAAAGCTGCAGCACTTTGGCAGCTGGGTAGTAAGAGTGGCGTCCAACACGGATATACCCGATGCGCCAAGCGGCTTCAGAGCCTACAGCAGAGAGGCGGCAATTCGCCTTAATGTAACTAACGAATACACATATACTCTTGAAACTATAGTACAGGCAGGACGTGAGAAAATAGCCATGGAGTCCGTCCCTATAAGGACAAATGCGGAGCTTCGCCCTTCAAGACTTTTCAACAGTATGATGGGTTATGTCAAGAAGTCTATGGTAACTATTATAAGAGCATTCATAATGTACCGTCCTCTTAGGTTTTTTATAGGCGTAGGGCTTATTCCCTTTATACTGGGCATCGGAATAGGCATACGCTTTATAGTGTATATGATACTGGGCGGAGGCGCAGGACACATACAGTCCCTTATACTTTCAAGCATATTGATAATGATGGGCTTTATGACAATTATTATAGGACTTCAGGCAGATATCATAGCCAAGAACAGAAAGCTTTTGGAGGATATACAGTATCATGTGAGGAAGTTGGATTATGACAGAGATAAAGAATAAACGGGAAAGAGACTATAAAGCGGAGCTTTTAAGGATAATAGGCTGTTTTATAGTTATAGGAACACATGTAAAGCTTGTTCAATACTTTAACAACGGAGTGCCTGACAAAAGCGTAATGTTTATATCAGGGCTTTTTACCGAGGGTTTCACAATATTTTTTATGATACTCGGATTTTTTTATTTCAATAATACAAGCTTCAAAATAATGCTGAAAAGACTGTTTTTCAGGATACTTATACCTGTATCTGCATATGTTTTATTTGCTGTTTTATTTGCTGATTGGCTCAATGGTGAGAAAAGCATTTTTGAAAGCGCACTACAGAGCAATATCGCCTTTACGGATATAGTTAAGGGACTTTTTTCATGGCGTCTTACGGGAGTTGAGCTTTCGGAGCATTTATGGTATATATTCACTTATATACAATGCATTTTGTTTTTTCCTTTGCTAAGATCATTAAAGGGCGAAAAAAACAAAAAGACAAGATTATATGTAATTGCCATAGGAATTCTTGCTATTATTCTTACAGATATCAATAAGATGATACAGCCAAGCTTTCTTATTGCTCCATTTACTCTTGTGCCTGTAGCTTTGGTTATTGTGCTTTTGGGCAATGAGCTTTACAGCCGCAGGGAAAGTCTGTCCCAAAAGAAGTTTCTCATTATTGCCATTATAGCCTATGTTCTCTCCAAAGTATTGAACTATAAACTGACATACAGATTTATGAAGGAGAGCGCCACAAGCTTTATTTTTTCATGGGAAACTCTGCTTGCTATAATATCTGCTGCGGCAATTTTTGTTATTACACGCAATATTACTGTAAAAAGCGAAAAGATCAAAGACATAATAAATTATCTGGGCGGCTGTACTTTCAGCATATATATAATGCACATGGCAGTGCTAGCTAAACTGAACTCACTGAATGTTAAAAATTATATTCTTGACGCTTCTATGAAGGCATTTCCAAGATCAGGATTTCTGGGACAGCTTATGTTTACTGCTGCATATGCTGTTTTAATATTCCTTGTATGTCTGGTTCTGACAGCTATTTTAAGGATAATTAAAAAGCCTGTTGTAAAAAGGATCAGAATAGAGGCAAATATTAAAAATCCCTATATAAATAAAAATACCGTTACTGCACTGATAGTTCTTGCGGCATTGTTTTTATCTGCCGCATCCTTCTCCAAGAGCTATAATGAAACAAGGATCGTTTCATCAATGGAAAATACTCAGTCAAGTAATGTAACCGATTTTATTACCAACGATCAGCAGTATAAACAGTATTTTACCCCCGATGTAGATATAGATAGTATTGAGATACTGTTTGCTACACATCTTACACAGCCAAATGGCAGCTACAAAATGGATCTGTATTCATCCTCCGACAATGCTTTGGTATGTGAGGAAGAAATAGACGGAAAAAAAATCAAGGATAACAAGTGGTTTGCCATAAAGCTCCCAAACAGTCTTAATGCCAATGAAGAGTATTATTTTACAGTTACGGCAATTGAAAATACGGGAGATAAGGTTTCCATATGGAAAGGTCATAATCCCAAG
Organism: uncultured Clostridia bacterium; assembly: GCA_947589665.1. Classification (GTDB taxonomy): domain Bacteria; phylum Bacillota; class Clostridia; order Lachnospirales; family CAG-274; genus CANPXH01. The sequence goes on along the minus strand of CANQBJ010000014.1, from coordinate 18,193 downwards.
ACAGATAATTTTAAACTTTATAATAATGATGTTCTGAGTGAAGAGGCTCTGTGTTTTAAGGTTTCATCTGAGCCAAAGGCAAATATATATATGATCGCAGCTATAATGCTGTTTTTTATACTTATAGCGATCGCGGTATTTAATAACAGGATAAGCCTCCGTGGTGTCACTGCTGTTATAGGATTTATCTATATTATTATGCTTTCATACTTCATATTTAAAGGCTTTTACTATGTAAGGCACTGGATAGAGGTACCCGATGCAGTTGCCCATAGGTCCTATATAATAAATATATTGTTAAACGGGTTTAAATTTGTGCCCGACTTTGAAAACATAGTAAATTATTCCGGCAGCGCGCCATGGAATGCAACGGGTATAATTGAGGTTGTCAGAACAAATAGTACGTCCTATCTCGGACATCCGCCGATATACTATTTTATTATGAGTTTGCTTGGCTTTATAAGGGTTTCGGGAGAAAAGGTCTATGTTGATCTGCTGAAGTTTGGCTATGTAAATGTTATTCTGACAGCTTTTGGCATAGCAGGTATGTTCTATATAGGCTTCACCCGTATAAAAAGAGACGGAAGACATATTATACAGCATGCTCTTTTTGGCGCCGTTTGTATTTCGGTCCCTATGCTGACAGGTGTTGCCTGCGGTATAAGTAACGATAACGTCCTCTATCTTTTGTTTGACTTCTTTCTCTTAGGCGCCATAAGATATTATGAAAATAAGAGGAACGTACTTACCTATGGGCTTATAGCTCTGTCTGTTACGGGCGCATTGCTGACAAAACTTACCTTGGGAGAAATACTTGTGCTTTCCGCACTTGTTGTTATCCTGATCGAAGTCATAAGAAACAGAAATTTAAAAATTGTTTTAAACAAAGCCTTTTTCTCAACAGTATGGATATATATTCCTGCTGCGGTATATTACATTATATTGTATTTGAAATACAATACGATACAGCCGAGAATAAGTCAGCTTAATCCCGAACAATTCTATAATTCCGACTGGTATTTTGACGAGGCTGTCCGTACACACTATTCGCTGGGGCAGTATATCGATAAGTTTAAAGAAATGTTTGTAAATACTTGGTGCGGACTGTACAACAGCATGGTATTCCGTCAAAGACTAAGCGGAAGTATAGGAAAAACAGAATTACTTCTGATTTTTGTACCTGCAATTATAATATTTATTTGGGCTTTGGTAAGCTTTATAAGAAAAAATACAAAAAATGAAACAAGGATAACTTTTGCAATAGGAATTGCGCTTATTCTGACTCTTATAACAAATTTTGTATTCAGCTACAGCGAGTATATTGCCTCAGGGCGTTTCGGCGATTGTCAGGCAAGATATTATCTGTGTGCGATACCGTTTTTTGGGCTTTGTTTTTCGGGATTGTTTTCCGTTGTAAAGAACAAACTGTATGATAGAGGGTATTCTGTCGCTCCCGTATTTTTGGATATACTTTGTGCGGCATATCTTATTACCCTTTTGTATAATGATTTTCCATATTATTATATTACTTATTTTTCTTCCCTATAAGTTCTTGAAACAATCAGAAAATGTATTTTGGGAGTGATTTTATATGAAAGAAAAACCCATAATAGCAGTTGCGGGCTTAGGCTATGTAGGACTTAGCCTTGCAGTGCTTCTTGCACAGAAAAACAAGGTATATGCCGTGGATATCGTAAAGGAAAAGGTGGAGCTTGTCAACAAGGGCATTTCGCCTATAGCCGACAAGGAAATAGAGGAATACCTTGAAAAAGGCGATCTGGATATTACGGCTACTAAAGACGGGGTGGCAGCCTACAGTAATGCTGATTTCGTAATTGTGGCAGCGCCGACAAACTACGATCCAAAGCTTAATTTCTTTGATACCTCTGCGGTAAAGGAGGTCATAGAGACCGTAACGGCGTGCAATCCCAAGGCTTTCATCGTTATAAAGTCCACTGTTCCCGTAGGCTATACCTGTGATATAAGGGAAAAGACAGGAAATAAAAATATAATGTTCAGTCCCGAATTTCTGAGAGAGGGCAGAGCCCTCTATGACAATCTCTATCCCAGCCGTATAATAGTAGGCACGGACACTGAGGATAAAAGGCTTTGTGACGCTGCCGAAAAATTTGCGTCCCTGCTTAAGGAGGGCGCAATTAAGGAGGATATCCCCCTACTCTATGTAGGCTTTACCGAGGCAGAGGCAGTCAAGCTTTTTGCCAATACCTATCTTGCGCTTAGGGTTTCCTTCTTCAATGAACTGGACACCTATGCGGAGATGAAGGGTCTTGACACAAGGCATATAATAGACGGCGTATGTCTGGACCCCAGAATTGGTTCTCATTATAATAACCCGTCCTTTGGCTATGGCGGTTACTGTCTGCCAAAGGACACAAAGCAGCTTCTTGCCAACTATAAGGATGTTCCCGAAAATCTGATCGGCGCAATAGTTGAGAGCAACAGGACAAGAAAGGACTTTATAGCGGACAGAGTGCTGAATATGGCAGACTGCCATAAGGCAGAGGACGGAGCCCACAATAAAAATAGCTGTACTATAGGTGTTTACCGCCTTGCTATGAAAAGCAATTCCGACAATTTCAGGCAAAGCTCCATACAGGGAGTTATGAAGAGGGTCAAGGCAAAGGGCGCAGATGTCATAGTGTACGAGCCTTTGCTTTGTGACGGCAGTGACTTCTTCGGCAGCAGAGTGGTCAATGACATTGAAAAATTCAAGGAAGAAAGCGATGCCATTATTGCAAACAGATATGACAGCTGCCTTGACGATGTAAAGGATAAGGTATACACGAGAGACCTGTTTAGAAGAGATTAAAATATTGTTGACAAATACCCCCTGTAGGTATATAATTAAATATACCTGTAGGGGGTATATTTATGTGAGGTGATAATATGGATGAAATAAAGAACTGCTGCCACAGAACAAAGGAAAGATCGGTAGAGGAATACAAAAGCCTTATAAACAGGCTCAACAGGATAGAGGGACAGATAAGAGGCATAAAGGGTATGGTCGAAAAGAACGCATACTGCGCCGATATCCTTATACAGTCTGCTGCCGTGAGTGCCGCTGTCAGGTCCTTCAATAAGGAGCTTTTGGAAAACCACATAAGGTCCTGCGTTGTAAAGGATATCAAAGAGGGCAGGGACGAAACTGTCGATGAGCTTTTGGATATATTACAGAAAATTATGAAGTAGCCTATAATGGAATGGAGCGAAAAAATATGGGGAATATAATAGTTATACTTATAATTGCGGCAATTGCTTTCTTTGCCTTAAGATCATCTCTTAAGCATTTTAAGGGACAGGGAGGCTGCTGCGGCGGCGACTGCTGTAATTGCGGTAATAAGCATAAGGGCATTAAGGAGGAAAAATAATGGAGCAATATAACGTAACAGGCATGAGCTGCGCAGCCTGCAGCGCAAGAGTTGAAAAGGCTGTTATGGCTGTGGAGGGTGTGACCTCCTGCTCTGTAAGCTTGCTTACCAATTCTATGGCTGTTGAGGGCAGCGCCGCTCCCGAAAGCATTATTTCCGCTGTTACGGCGGCAGGCTACGGCGCTTCGCTTAAAGGCGCCGAAAAAAAGGCGGAGAGTGATGACGCTCTTGCCGACAGGGAAACACCTGTGCTTAAGAGAAGACTTATATGGTCACTGGGCTTTCTTATAGTGCTTATGTATATATCTATGGGACATATGATGTGGGGCTTTCCCCTACCTTCGTTTCTTGGGGAAAACCATATGGCTCAGGGCATATTACAGCTGCTGCTGACAGGTATAATAATGGTCATAAATCAGAAGTTCTTTATAAGCGGATTTAAGGGACTGTGGCACAGAGCGCCTAATATGGATACCCTTGTGGCATTGGGCTCCATGGCAAGCTTTGTATACAGTCTTTACGCTCTTTTTGCTATGACAGGCGCCGTAATGAGGGGAGATATGGCATCTGAAATGGCTTATATGCATGAGTTCTATTTTGAGTCAGCAGCTATGATACTGACGCTTATCACAGTAGGCAAAATGCTGGAGGCTCGTTCAAAGGGCAGGACTACAGACGCTATAAAGGGTCTTATGAAGCTTGCGCCAAAGACAGCCGTTATAATAAAGGAGGGCAAGGAAGTCACCGTACCTGTGGAGCAGGTGCAAAAGGGCGATATATTTGCAGTGCGTCCCGGCGAAAATATACCTGTGGACGGTATTGTCACAGAGGGTGTCAGCGCAGTTGACGAATCGGCTCTCACAGGTGAAAGCATACCTGTTGACAAGGCCGAGGGCGACAGGGTATCTGCCGCTACTCTCAATCAGTCGGGATATATACGCTGTGAGGCAACAAGGGTAGGAGAGGACACTACACTTTCTCAGATAATAAAAATGGTAAGCGATGCCGCCGCCACAAAGGCGCCTATTGCCAAAATAGCCGATAAGGTTTCGGGAATATTCGTGCCTACAGTTATTACAATAGCTGTTATAACAATAGCCATATGGCTTATTGCAGGTCAGAGCTTTGGCTTTGCTCTGGCGCGAGGTATATCTGTGCTTGTTATAAGCTGTCCCTGCGCTCTGGGTCTTGCGACACCCGTTGCAATAATGGTAGGCAGCGGTATGGGTGCAAAGCACGGCATACTCTTCAAGAATGCCGTTTCCCTTGAAGAAACGGGCAGAGTAAATGTTGTGGCTCTGGATAAGACAGGCACTGTCACAAAGGGAGAGCCTGTTGTTACGGATATAATACCTGCCGAGGGTATTACAGAAAAGGAATTGCTTACAATGGCATATGCCCTTGAGGGCAAAAGCGAACATCCCCTTGCAAGGGCTGTTATCAGAAGGGGCGACGAGGAAAGCATTACAGCCGATGACGTTGCCGATTTCAAGGCATTGCCCGGCAACGGTCTTACGGCAATGCTTAAGGGCAAAAAGCTTACAGGCGGCAGCTACAGGTTCATAAGCTCGGCTGTAAACATTTCGGAGGATATTGCTAAGAATTATGAAAGGCTTTCTGCGGAGGGCAAGACGCCTCTTTTATTTGCTGAGGATAACAGGCTTACGGGTATCATAGCCGTTGCCGACGTCATAAAGGAGGACAGCGCAGAGGCTGTTGCAGAGCTTAAGAATATGGGCATACAGGTTGTAATGATAACAGGCGATAATGAAAGGACTGCCGCCGCTGTCGGCAGGCAGGCGGGAATAGATGAGGTAATAGCGGGAGTACTGCCCGAGGGAAAGGAAAAGGCTATTTCTTCCCTTAAGAGCAAGGGCAAGGTGGCTATGGTAGGCGACGGCATAAACGATGCACCTGCTCTTACAGGCGCCGATATAGGCATTGCCATAGGCGCCGGAACGGACATTGCCATAGACGCCGGAGATATAGTACTTATGAACAGTAAGCTGGGCGATGTTCCCGCAGCCATAAGACTGAGCAGGGCGACCCTTAGGAATATACACGAAAATCTGTTCTGGGCATTTTTCTACAATGTAATAGGCATACCCCTTGCGGCGGGACTTCTTATTCCTGTATTCAATTTAAGGCTTAATCCTATGTTTGCTGCGGCGGCAATGAGTCTGTCAAGCTTTTGCGTAGTGTCAAATGCCTTAAGACTTAATCTTGTAAATATATTCAGTCCCAAAAAGGACCGAAAAATAAAAAATAAAAAGGAGACTAAAACTATGGAAAGAACAATTAAAATCGAAGGTATGATGTGTCCTCACTGCGAGGCGGCTGTAAAGAAGTGTTTAGAGGCTCTTCCTCAGATCGACAAGGCAGATGTAAGCCACGAAAAGGGTACTGCTGTGATCACTCTTAACTCTGAAATAAGCGGCGATGTTATCAAAAAAGCTGTTGAGGAGCAGGGCTATAAAGTCATTTAATATATTGCTTGACAAATCCGACCTGTTTTTATATAATATTACCTGTATGAAAACGGCAGGATAAGTAGCTTTATATAGAGGCTTAAGAGAGGATGCGGCAGGTGAGAGCATCTGCAATATATAAGGCGAAGCTCCCTTATGAGATGTATCTCCCGTTCGGGTCAATACCCCGACGTTTTATCTGCGTTAAGGATATCTGAGATGTACGTTTTTTCGTATAATCAGGGTGGTACCGTGTAATTTATTACGCCCCTGAGACCTTTGGGTTTCGGGGGATTTTTATTTATGGAGGAAAAGCAAAATGAAATTCATGGGTGTAAATGAGTTAAGAGAAAAGTTTCTGGAATTTTTTGAGTCAAAGGGTCATCTGAGGATGGCAAGCGCGTCACTTGTGCCTCATAATGACAAGAGCCTTCTGCTCATCAATTCGGGTATGGCTCCCTTGAAGCCGTTCTTCACAGGTCAGCAGATACCTCCCCGCAGGAGAGTAACTACCTGTCAGAAGTGTATAAGAACAGGAGATATAGAGAACGTAGGCAAGACCGCAAGACACGGCACATTCTTTGAGATGCTGGGTAATTTCTCCTTTGGCGACTACTTCAAGCATGAGGCTATTGCCTGGGCATGGGAATTTTTTACTAAGGTAGTGGAGCTGCCAGAGGACAGACTTTATGTATCCGTATATCAGGATGACGACGAGGCATATGATATATGGAACAAGGAAATAGGCCTTGCCCCCGATAGGATATTCAGAATGGGCAAGGAGGATAATTTCTGGGAGCATGGCGTAGGACCCTGCGGTCCCTGTTCCGAGATATATTATGACAAGGGCGAGGAATACGGCTGCGGAAAGCCCGATTGTACAGTAGGCTGTGACTGTGACAGATATATGGAGATATGGAACCTTGTGTTCACTCAGTTCAACAAGGAGGAGGACGGAACATATTCCGACCTTGACCACCCCAATATCGATACGGGTATGGGTCTTGAGAGAATAGCAACCGTTATGCAGGGTGTAAACTCTATATTTGACGTAGATACTGTAAAGGCTATAAGAGATGCAGTATGCGGCATTTGCGGTATAAAGTACGGCGAAGACGATAAAAAGGACGTTTCCATAAGAGTTATTACCGACCATATGCGCTCAGTCACCTTTATGACTGCCGATGGCGTTCTTCCGTCAAACGAGGGCAGAGGCTATGTTTTAAGACGTCTTCTGAGAAGAGCCGCAAGACACGGCAAGCTTTTGGGCATAGACAGAAAGTTCCTTGCTGAGCTTAGCAAGGTTGTCATAGAGAATTCAGGCAAGGCTTATCCGGAGCTTGTGGAAAAGCAGGATATGATATTAAAGGTACTTACTACGGAGGAGGAAAGGTTTTACAATACTCTTGATACGGGTATGGCAATGCTTGCGGACAAGCTTAAGGAGCTTAAGGCTCAGGGTAAAAATGTGCTTGGCGGCGCCGATTCCTTTAAGATGTACGATACCTACGGCTTCCCCGTAGACCTTATGGAGGAGATACTTGCCGAGGACGGCTTTACATTTGATATGGATGCCTTTAAGAAGGAAATGGAAAAGCAGAGAACAAGAGCAAGGAATGCAAGAGCCACAGACACCTATATGGGCGCTGAGGAAACGGTATTCCATCAGCTTGACCCTGCTATGTCCACAGAGTTTGACGGCTATGACGAGCTTATGGCAAAGGGAAAGGTCCTTGCCCTTGTTGTAGATGATGAAATAGTCAGCGAGGCTCATGCAGGAGATAATGTAGCAATTATAGTTGACAAGACTCCATTTTATGCTGAAATGGGTGGTCAGACAGGCGATAAGGGTGTTATAGTAGGCGCAGAGGGCTTAGGCGTCGAGATAGAAGACTGTACTAAGTTTGGCGGCAATAAATTTGTACACAAGGGCAGTATAACAGCAGGCACCATACGTGTAGGAGATACCGTTACCCTTGCGGTAGACAGTGAAAAGAGACTTGCAACTGCCAGGAACCATACTGCCACTCATATTTTACAGGCAGTACTCAGGGAGGTGCTTGGCTCTCATGTTGAGCAGGCAGGCTCCTATGTAAGCGATAAAAGACTGAGATTTGACTTTACTCACTTTGAGGCAATAGACAAGGAAACTCTTAACACTATTGAGAAAAAGGTAAATGAAAAGATACTTGAGGCTCTTCCCGTAGAGGTAAAGGAAATGAGCCTTGAGGAGGCTAAAAAGACAGGCGCCGTTGCTCTCTTCGGCGAGAAATACGGCGATGTGGTAAGAGTTGTAAATATCGGCGGCTATTCCATAGAGTTCTGCGGAGGTACACACCTTACAAACTCTGCATACTGCGGTGTATTTAAGCTCCTGTCCGAAAGCGGTGTTGCAGCGGGTGTCAGGAGAATAGAGGCTCTTACGGGAGCAGGAGCACTTAGTTACCTTGATGAGGTAGGTTATATATTGAGGAGCATTGCAGATGCCTTAAGGACAACAGCCGGCGAGCTGCCAAAGAAAATAAATCATATACTGGAGGAGAACAAAAAGCTTTCCAAAGAGATAGAAAGCCTTAAGGCTAAGATGAGCGGTTCTCTTGTAGATGATATTATTGCTTCAAAGGTAAATATAAAGGGCATAGACGTTGTTGCCGCCGAGGTGAAGGGCCTTGATATGAACGCTCTCAGAACCATGGGCGATCAGATAAAGGAAAAGCTTAAGGGCATTATAGTCCTTGCAAGCGGCGAAGGCAGTAAATGCAGCTTTGTGGTAATGTGCAGTGACGACGCTGTAAAGGCAGGAGCAAACGCAGGTCAGATTGTAAAGGCTGCCGCGACTGTATGCGGCGGAGGCGGAGGCGGCCGTCCCAATATGGCTCAGGCAGGCGGCAAGGATGCCTCTAAGATAGCGGAAGCTCTTGAAACAGCCAAGACAACAATTGAGGGTATGATAAAATAAGTATGGAACCAAGTTTAGCATACAAGACAAAGCAGATAATAAAAAAATACGATTTTAATTTCAAGAAAAATTTTGGACAGAACTTTCTCGTAGATGAGAGAGTTCTGGACAAAATAGTAAATGCTGCGGATATAGGCAAAAATGACCTTGTAATAGAGGTAGGTCCCGGCATAGGCACTCTTACTCAGGCTATGGCAAAAAGGGCGGGAAAGGTAGTAGCCGTAGAGATAGACAAGACCCTTGTGCCTATTTTAGGCGAGCTGCTGGAGGACTATGACAATATAGAGATAATCAATGACGATATACTGAAGGTAGACCTAAATGCCCTTATAGAAAGGCATAAGGGTATGAATGTCAAAATGGCGGCAAACCTGCCCTATAATATTACTACTCCCGTTATTATGTCTATATTGGAAAAGCATATACCTATGGAGAGCCTTACTGTAATGATACAGAAGGAGGTCGCCTACAGGATGAATGCAAGACCTTCCACAAAGGACTACGGTTCTCTTTCCCTTGTGACACAGTATTATTGCGAGCCTTATCTTGTGGCAAATGTGCCGCAGAACTGCTTTATGCCAAGACCCAATGTAGATTCCGCCGTTATCAGGCTGACTATACTTGATAAGCCTCCCGTTGAGGTAAAGGATGAGGGATTTATGTTTGAGCTTATAAAGACTGCCTTTTCCCAGAGAAGAAAAACCCTTGTAAACTGTATTTTCAGCAGCGGGATCTTAAATATGGGCAAGGAAGAAATAGGCGCTATGCTTAATTCCCTGGGATATGACGAAAGGATAAGGGGAGAAAGCTTTACCCTTTCCGACTATGCAAAAATATGCAACAGTATTGCCGAAGGCAAAGGCTTATAGGCACAGCCGTTTACTTCCGCCTTTTCTGTAATCCGCATATATGCAAAATGCCGAGCATATACTGAATAAGGTACAAACTTTATTCGGAGGGATATATATGGCTTATTCAAGACTGTTTATTGCCCTTAAGCAGGGCTGTGACGGCTATGCAAAGGATATAAGAGGCGCTGTAGGCAGATGTATCATAGAGTCCAGAAACGGTGTAGGCAGGCTGCTCCTACAGGTACAGGGCATAAAGAACGAGTATGATTACAGAGTGTGCATACTCTCTGAAAATGACTGCGCCGAGGTCACGGCGCATCTGTACATAGACAGCAGCGGCAGAGGTGAAATGAAGTGGGAATTTATACCTGAGGCAATAGGTATGCCTGTTTCCGAAATAAAGGCATGCGTTGTGCTGTCGGGAGATAAATCTCCCCTTATAGGCTTTACCGACGGCGAATACAACTGGCAGAAATGCCTTATGGCAAAGGAAGAGGTAAAGGCTGCAGAGGTAACGGAGGCAAGGGCAGAGCCCCCTAAGGAAGAAGAGGTAAGCGTTATTTATCCCGAAAAGGAAAAGCTGATATGCATTATAAATGAGCTAGACGAGGATATTCAGGAAATGAAGGAGTATTCCCGTATAGGCTATGAAAGCAATATAGAGGCTCTGTTCGGCAAAAGCAGTGTAAAGCCCTTTGGCGATGACGGTATAACCTGGGTAAAAGGCTCTATAAAGGAGCTTTCTCTTATAAGACAGCTTTGGCATTACATAAATAATCCCTTTGTCATAAAGGGTTGTAGAGATTACAGACATCTGCTTTTAGGCAGGGATAAGGAGGGCAATTACTTCCTGGGCGTTCCCTGTAAATATGACAGCGATTACAGACTTGAAGCAATGGTGCAGGGCTTTACGGAGTTTAAGACAGAGGACAACAGAGCTCTTAAAAACGGTGAGTTTTGCTATTGTATTCTGAAATGTTAGAAAGGAAATATTATGCGCATAAGAAAAAAACCGTGGGCAGAGGCAGAGTTGGCTGCCAATAAGGCAATAATAGCGGAGCCTTCCCTTTACAAGGGAAAATGGAGAGAGGTTTTTGGCAATGACAATCCTATCCATATAGAGATAGGCTGCGGCAAGGGTCAGTTTCTGAGCAAAATGAGTAAATTAAATCCCGATATAAACTACATCGGCATAGAAAGAGAGGAGCAGATAATAGTTACTGCCCTTAAGAAAAGCCGTGAGGGTGAAACGGGCAATAATATACGATTTTTCGTAGAGGACGTTGCCAATATACTGAATGTATTCGATACAGGCGAGGTAAAGAGGATATACAGCAATTTTTCGGACCCCTGGCACAGAAAAAAGAAGTGGGCAAAGAGAAGGCTTACGCACAAAAACTTTCTTAACCTATATGAAGCTTTATTTGGCGAAGAGGGCGGAGAGCTTTTTTTAAAGACGGACAACAGAATTTTCTTTGAATTCAGCCTGAACGAAATAGCAGACAAGGGCTGGCGGCTGCACAATATTTCCCTTGATCTGCACAACAGCGGTTTTGAAGGCAATATTATGACGGAGTATGAGGAAAAATTTGCCGCTATGGGTATGCCTATTTACAGGCTGGAAGGATATTATAGAAAATAAACTTTTGACAAAATGCTTTCTTTGTAATAAAATATATTTAAGAAAATTTAAGGGAGGCAGAATTTATGGATAAAATAGCGGTCACTATATGCAGACAGTTCTGCAGCGGGGGTCTTGAGGTAGGTAAAAAGCTGGCAGAAAAATTAGATGCTCAGTTTTATGACAAGGAGCAGCTTGTAAGTATGGCTGCCAAGGAAATAGGCTATGCCGAGTCCTCTTTTGAGAGAGTTGACGAAACGGCTACAAACAGCTTTTTATACTCCCTTGTAATGGGTGTAAACGGCAGCAGCCACAGTAATGTAGTGCCTGATAACGACAGGCTTTTCAACATTCAGTCCGAAATAATCAGAAAGGCTGCGGCAGAGCATTCCTGCGTAATAATGGGAAGATGCTCAGACTATGTTCTCAGAAATGAAAAAAGACTTGTAAAGGTATTTATACGTTCTGACAACGACTGGAGAGTAGAAAGGCATAAGGCTCTTTACGGCGATGCCAAGGACATTCCTTCAATACTCCAGAAGAAAGATAAAAAGCGCGCGTCATATTACAAATTCTACACAGGCAAAACATGGGATTGCCTGGTAAATTATGACCTTTGCATCAATACTGCCAAGGTAGGCATAGATAATGCCGTCAATATGATAATGGATTACATAGAAAAAATGAATTAAAAAGTGTAAAATAAAAGAGGCTGCGAAGCCTCTTTTTGATTTGTTGATGAATTATTGTTTAGGTTAGTAAATCGACCCTTCCACCATGCTGCGCATGGTCCCCCTCCCCTCCGACGCTACGCTAGGGGAGGTCGCTTACCGCAAGGCTGTGACAACAGCTTAGTTGTCTCTTTTTCTAAGTAAATAAGCGACTTTGAAAGACACACACCTTAACCTCCCCTATCAGGGGAGGGGGACCGCCGTTAGGCGGTGGAGAGGTTATTAAACACAAATTCGATACGTTGAAATTTCAATATAAAAGTCTAAGTTACTCAAATTTCAGTATAAACACAGGCGGGTCATCGTCAAGCTGTAACATATAGCTTATAGAGGACTGAAGGTCTGCGGTCTTGTTGAACTGCAGCTTGCCGTCGTCACCTATATAGCCTAAAAGCTCCTTGTCCGTAGCAAGACATTCAATAAATGCAAATCTTCCGCAGCCACAGGCATAAAAGCCGTCGGCGCTGTCCTTATCCGTTATTTCGCCAAGACCTGCAAGATCGTCTATTATTCCGTCCATATCCTCGGTATCTATTTCGCCGAAGTTGGCTATGTTATAAACAGGCATAAGTCCGAGGTCCATATCGGGGCATTTTGCATTTATGGTCATAACAGCGTCTTTTTCCTGAGCAAGGCTGTCGTTTACGATCTCCCAATCTCCCTCTCCGTTTATAGTAAGGGCGACTTCCTTTATATCGGCAGGATCGGCTACAAGGTTTCCTACGACTACGGCATATTTGTCATCACAGGCAATATGCTTTATATCGTAGTTTTCCATATTGCAGGCCTTTAATATAGCCGTGTTTTCATCCTCTCCCCTCTTGGGGTTTCTTATATCGCCATGGGCAAAGGAATAGCGCAGGGCAAGATTTTTGTACTGTTCGCCGCTCAGTATTATAGGCTTTGCAAAGTCGGATACACAATAATAGCCGTCTTTTGTATTGAGAACTGTCACAAGGGCTAGGTCATGTCCCTTTATTTCCTGTCCCGATACAATACCCATGTCCTCGGGTCTAATATAGAGTATATCTATATACTTGTTTATCTCATCGTCGGTAAGACCTGTGTTCTTGTCGGAAAGTGCTGCTGACGGTGAAACCGTGTCCTTATCCCTATAGCTGTATAAAAAGGCATATTCAGATACAAGTCTCTGTTCCCTTTTGTTTTCGTCAAAGTATTCGTTAACTGCTGTTATTGCCTTTTCCATAGCGGCCTTGTTAGTATCTGTAAGAGCTATGTCAGAAGCGCCTACCTGTATCTCCATGGCATCGCCGCTGCTTTCGGGCAGTGCTATCTCCTTGGTATTTTCACTTTTGTGATTAATGAAATATACGGAGGCAAATATAATTATCACAATTACAAAGCCTATTATCACAGGCGCCGTACCCCGCCTTTTTCCGTTCTGTTCAATTTCATTATTCTCCATCAGAGTATTCACTCTCCTTATCCTTTATGGTATCAAATACATCCTCTATCTCATTTTTGTGTATCTCAAGTATCTCGGAAACTCTTTTCTCCAGCTCGGCAATATCATCACTGTAGTCTATAACTGCCTCCCATACGGGGTTGTAGTCATCGTCAGCCTCTGATATTTCAGCCTTGTCCCCAAAGCAGGACATATCATAGTAGTCATATATAGCGCTGTATTCCCAGTCCTCAACATCCTTAGCCGTAGACAGCTTTATATGAAGCTTCATACCCTCTTCTTCCTCAAGGGCAAATATATTCACTATATAATCTGCATTTTCAGTAATATCAAGTACTGCAAGCTCTTTTTCCAAAAAGCCTGTGTTCTTGTTTTTAAGCATTATTACAATTACTGTTTCTTCCATATTGTATTTCCTCCTGCCTCATCCCAGCTGTGTCTGTGCAGATGTCCCTTAAAAAGACAGCCCTTGAAATTATTCTGCCTCAATGCCTCGTATAATATTATGGCAACCGAATTTGCAAGATTAAGGCTCCTGTACTGCTCAAGCATAGGTATCCTTACAGCGGTAGACCTGTAGTTAAGCAGTATTTCTTCAGGTATACCCGAACCCTCACTGCCGAACATTATAAAATCGTCATCCCTATATTCCACATCGGTATAGCATTTTTCAGCCTTTGTAGTAGCCATATATATTCTGGCATCGGGATTTTTCTCCAGAAAATCGTTAAAGCTGTCGTAATATGTTACGTCTATATCGTTCCAGTAATCCATGCCTGCTCTTTTAAGTGTCTTGTCATTTATGACAAAGCCAAAGGGACGTATAAGGTGGAGCCTTGTGCCTGTTGCAACACAGGTCCTGCCTATATTTCCCGTATTCATAGGTATTTCAGGCTGGTGCAGTACTATATTCATATTTTTCACTCCGTTATAACCTGTATCTGCTGTACTTTCTTATTAATCTTAGCATAAAAGCCAAAAATTTACAACTAAATTAATATCTTTTTGCAAAAAAACTATTGACAATAATTTTAAATTATATTAAGCTTCAATTAATAATAATTATCATTGAGAGGAGGTAGGTTTATGAATAAACTGGCAGAAAACCTTAAGGCAAGCAAGCTTAAGGTAACACCTCAGCGCCTTGCTATATATAGCTATCTTGCCAATACAAATGAACATCCTACTGTGGAAACCATATATAACAGCCTTAAGGCTGACTATCCGGCTATGAGCCTTGCCACAGTGTATAAGACTGTTGCGTCACTTAGGGACAATCATCTTATAAAGGAGTTTAATCTTGGCGAGGACAGCAACCGCTATGACGCCCATATGGAAAATCACTGTCATCTCCTCTGTACAAGGTGCCATAGGGTATTTGACTACTATGGGGATATAGACCTTAAATCGGTCATCTATGAATTGAAAGGGACTTTCGGCTTTGAAACAAATGCCTTTGATATGAATTTCTATGGCATATGCGAGGAATGCGCAAAAGAAAATAATAATTAAGTTCGACCTCTCAGTCAGCCCCGTTCACAGCTATTTTTATATAAACTTTTGCCGCGGCTGACAGCTCCATTGCAGCGGAAGAAGTTATCCGCCGATACGAAGTATCGCTTTTGCCGAAGGCAAAAGTGCTGAACCTGCGAATGGGGAGCTTTAGGTGGGTGCTTTGCAAAATCCCTTATTTACTTAGAAAAAGCAATACCTAATCGATTGCCATAGCTTTCCGGTACATAGCCTCCCCTAATCAGGGGAGGGGGACCAACCGGAGGTTGGTGGAGAGGTCATAAGCAAAGATTTAATCAATTATTATTCTTATACAGCTCTAAGCATTATTCTTATTACCGCCCCATTATTATTCACAATTTCCATATTACCGCCATGTACTTTTATTATTTTGTATGCCATAGGCAGGCCTATGCCGTGGGCGGTCTTAGGCATAATACTGATATTCTCTATGACTTCCGAGCTTATACCCTTTCCGTTGTCGTTTATTTCTATATATACATTTCCGTTTTTTAAACCTTCATTTATTTTGATATCACAGCCATTATTGTTGTGTATTATAGAATTGTTTATAATATTAAACAGGGCTCTTTCAAGAAGTGCTTCATCTCCCAACACAGCCGCGCTCTCATCACCGAGCATAAGCTCTATGCTGTATTTCTCCTCCAGTCCGCTGTTTATGATATCTGCTGTCAGCCGCCTTATAAGAGGGCATATTCTGACAACCCTTTTCCTTGAGGGCTGCATATCATACTCCAGAGATGATATTATATTTAGGTCCTCTACAAGCTTTTTTATTTTAAGCCCTTGTGTCTTTATGGCAAGGGTCCTTTTTCTGTCTGCTTCTGTAAGCTGTGAGCCTTCAAGAGCCTCTGCGTTTCCTATTACAAGAGATAAGGGTGTGCGTATATCGTGAGATATTCCCGCTATCCAGTTAAGCCTTGCATTATCTCTTTCGGAGAGCAGATAATTTTTACGTTCAACAGAGCGTGAGGTCTCGTTTATGCTTTTGCAAAGCTCCTTGAAAATACCCTTTTCCTTAAGCTTGACATTTTTTTCATCTCTCAGGTCTCTTATGCCGCCAAGCAGCATTTTAAGTCTTTTGTAGAGCGTAGCGCCGAAAATACAGGCAAGTATACAGGCAAGTATCATATTTATAATTATTATTTTAATGATCCTTTGGGGAAGAGTATCAAACCAGTTCATAGAGTATTCTATAGTATATTTCCCTACGGAATTTTTAGGGGCGCCCAAAATGATAAGACCATAGTCCTCTATGCTCATATACACGGGATAGTCTTCAAGGTACCACTTTGATATGCGGGCAATATCCCTGAGTGAATAGTGATCGGGAATATCCGAAGGCTTGTTTTCCGACCATATTACATTGCCTTTGTCATCAAGGAGTATACACCAGTAGTCATGGGGTATAATGCCCTTACCGATATGAAAACCACTATCGTCGTTGTAAAGGCTTTCACTTACATCACTTAATATTGCCTTGCTCCTGTTATTCTGCGGGTCGCTTTGCAGAAAGGCAAAGCTCGTCATATTTACGGCAAGCAATATAAGTGAGATGGCTGCTGCCGTAAGCACAAAGTATATAAATATCCGCATTACCGTTTTATTCATTTCCTATCACCAGCCTGTAGCCTAAACCCCTTGCGGTTATTATGTGTTTTGGCTTTGAGGGGTCCTCTTCTATTTTTTTGCGCAGATGTCTTATGTGTACCATAAGCGTGTTTTCGCAGCCGTAATAACCGCTGCCCCATACAGCCATACATAGGCTGTCATTGGTCACTATTTTATTTTTGTTTTCATAAAGCTTTTTAATAAGTATATATTCCTTTGCAGTAAGAGGCAGCTCCTCGTTTCCCTTTGTTACAACGGCATTTTCAAGGTCTATCTCTCTGTCGGAGAGCCTTATCCTGCCTATAGTGCGGGGTTTGCTGTAGGTACGTCTCAATACTGCTATAATACGCAGTATAAGCTCCTGTGACAAAAAGGGCTTTACTATATAATCATCTGCGCCCAGTCCCAGTCCCCTTATTTTATCCTCGTTTTCCCCTCTTGCCGTTATGAATATGGCGGGGGAATGTGAAAACTGTTTTATACTCTCGAAAAGATAAAAACCGTCGCCGTCAGGCAGCATTACATCTAAAAGATATAGTGATATAGGTATCCTTTGGGCAATGCTGAGAGCCTCGGCACAGCTTTTTGCCTTATATATATTTACAAAGCCTGCTCTTCTCAGTATCTCTTCAAGCATCTTGAGTATGTCTTTTTCATCGTCTGCTATAAGTATTCTGTATTCAGCAAATTCATTCATATTTATCACCCATTATATTTTACCATAAATTTCGCCGTATAAAAGCCGTCACGTAAAAACTTAAGGTTAATTTAAGTAATTATTATAAAAACTGCAGTAAATAAGCCACTTGCAAGGGGTTAAGTATATTGCGCGTATATTACTGTAAACTATGATAAATTTAGGAAGAAATCCATTTTCTTCTTTTTTTATTGTTATGTTTATATATAAATTTCATTTTACAAATTTTTTGTGGATGAAGGTGCGGGGTGAGGTCGTATGTTCTCCGATTGTTACATTATTTGCAATATATAAAGCTATATTTTTTATAAAAAATAGGGTATGCACCGAAACACATACCCCCTTTAAAAACTTACTTTCCTTATGGCTTTAAAATAACCGTATCCTTATCTGCGTCATACTCTGTTTTTAAGCCTATCAAATCTGCCATAGTCCTTACGGTCAGGTAATTGTATCCATTTATATTGACTGCCGGGACAACAGAATTTTTGCCTGATACTATAACAGGCAAAGGTTTAACGCGGTTTTTCAGCGTCCTCATTTTTGTATCGGCATTATAGCCCACCTCAAAGCCCGCATTTTCAAGGGACCTCAAATTCAAAAAGGTCCTTCCGTCCTTAACAATAGCATCCGCTTTAATCTGCTTACCATTGACTGTAATATTAATAGTCTCTACCATTTCCGCATCCTCCTTTTTTTCCGGCTCCGCAATAAGCCTCTTAAACTCCTGCCATTCCTGCGGCAATCTCACCCAGGGCTCCGGGCAGAGCTTACCGCATACGTCATAATGCCGTATTACTCTGTTGGCAGGGATATTGTACTGTTGCATCAGATATTTAACTACCTTTACGGTATTGAGCATAGTCTGTCTTGTAATTACATACTGCCCATTTACCTTATCACTGCA
>CANQBJ010000013.1 GCA_947589665.1 uncultured Clostridia bacterium | reverse complement strand
TGGGATCATCGTTGAAATAATCCAAAAGAGTGACTGTATTATCATAGAAATACTGAGTATATTTTTCAACTCCGGAAAAGCTTTTTTCCTCTCTCAGCCGTTCCGTTACCTCGTTTATGGTCAGCTTTATCTTATCGGGAGCGTTTTTATAGGAGCTAAGCTCTTTTTCCATATTCTCAATGGCATTTTCAATATCCTCTTCATTGTATACAAGCTCTCTCATGGGATATATGGTAAGCTCCCTTGCGTTTTCAACGGAACGCTGTGAAACAGTATCCAGTATTCTTAAGGAATCCACCTCGTCATCCCAAAGCTCTATTCGTACTGCGTTGGAACTGACAGAGGAATATATGTCAAATATTCCGCCTCTCAGTGCAAACTGTCCCTGACCCTCTACCATATCGCATCTTTCGTAGCCCATAAGCACAAGTCGTCTGCAAAGCTCTTGTATATCAAGTCTGTCACCGACCTTTATATTTACAATAAAGTTTTCAAATATTTCCTTTGGCACAAGCCTGTCAAAAAGCGCCTCAACGGAAAGCACAACAGCGGTTTTTTCGCCCTTTACAAGCTTTGATATTATCTCAAAGCGTTCCTTTATGATATCAAGGCTCTTTACGTCTGCCCAGTAGAATATAATGTCCTTGGAGGGATAAAGCTGTACCTTGTCCTTAAGGAAGAATTTAAGGTCCTTGTATATCTCCTTAGCCTTAAGCTCCGAATTGGTAATAATAAGAGAGGACCTGTCAAGCTCATGGGAAAGGGCGGAAATGATATGGCTTTTCTGCGTGTCAATAACACCTGCTGTAAGTACAGGTGTTATATTGCCTTTAATATTCTTTTTTAACTCGGCAAAATCCTTGTTCTTATTAAGGAAATCAAAATAAATGCTCATATTATTCAGCCTTTCTGCTGCTTATGACGAACAGAATAAGTGCAAGCCATACAAATATAAATGTCATTATATCGGACATAGTAAGACTTTCATTGTACAGTATAACTCCTACAAGAAACTGCAGCGTGGGATTTATGTACATAAGTATCCCCGAAAGGGACATGGATATATTTTTGATGCCTGCTGCAAAGAAGAGCAGCGGAACGGATGTAACCACACCCGAAAGAGGCAAAAGCAATAGCTCTGAGCCTTCCATATTTCCAATGGCGCCCATACCCTTTAGCTCAAATATGATAATGCCCAAAAGCGCAAGGGGTACGACTGCCAGCGTCTCAATGAAGTTGGAACCCTCGCTACTTAGAGTGACCTTTTTCTTGGCAGCGGAATACAGCGAAAAGGAACCGCCTATAACAAGGGCTATGTAGGGTATAGCTCCCTCCCGTATCACAGGTATAAGTATTCCTATGAAGGCAATAATAACGGCTGCCCACTGAAGAGGCTTAAGCCTTTCCCTGTATATTATAAAGCCAAGTAGCACGCTTATAATAGGGTTAATGAAGTATGCAAGGCTTGCGTCAAGAACGTGTCCCGTATTTACAGCCCATATATATGAACCCCAGTTTATGGTAAGAAGTACGCCGCACATGGCAAGGTATATAAAAAGTCTTTTGTTTTTAAGTACATCAGCTATTATGCGGAGTTCTTTTTTAAAGCAAAGTATAATGAAACAGAATACAAGAGCCCATACTATTCTTGAACAGAGGATATACAGGGGGTCAAGCTCGCTTAAGAGCTTCCAGAATATGGGGAGAAGTCCCCAGAGTATATAACAGAGCAGAACATAGATACCCGATTTTTTCATTGCTCTGTTTCAGGGCTTTGTTTTCCCTGACCTCTTTTGTTATATCTGTTCATAGCCTCCGCGGCGTCATTTTGTCTGACTATCATGGCGACTGCGTCTCCCGCGTCTGTAATGCCCTTGATAATACCGTCGTGTTCTTCCTCTGTAAATTTGCTCAGTACATATTTGGCAAGGTCCCATTTATCGGGCTTCTGACCTATGCCTACTCTCACTCTTGTAAAGTTGTCATAGCCAAGCTGATACATAATGCTGCGAAGTCCCTTCTGTCCGCCGTCGCTGCCCTTTGTTCTTATGCGTATGCCGCCTACAGGCAGATTTATATCGTCGCACACGACTATAATATCCTCAGGCTCAAGCTTATAGAAGGACACAAATTCCCTTACACTTTCGCCGCTCAGGTTCATAAAGGTAAGAGGCTGTATGAGAATGACCTTTTCGGAGCCGATATGTCCTTCGCCTGTAACTGCTCTGAATTTTTCTCTGTTCATATCAATATTATAGTCATAGGCAAGCTTGTTTATAACCTCAAAGCCTACGTTATGTCTTGTATTGCTGTAATCCCTGCCCGGATTTCCCAGACCTATTATTGCTTTCATATACCTCACATCCATTCGATTTGAAATCAACAAAATACAGTATAACACAAAAAAACTTTTTTTACAAACCTATCGGAAAAATTTATTTGATATTAAATATTCAAAAAAGCGGACAGGTCTATATGAACTTATCCGCTTATTTGATATGCTTTGAATTGAATATCCTTATTGTAGGCTTTTCGGGATTTATTTTTTTAAGTATTCTGGCAGTGTAATAGGCATCGCCCAAGGCATTGTGGAAATGCTTGTCCTCATCGATATTGATATCAAGGGCCTCCACAGCATTTTTGAGACCTATGGCGCCGCCCTTGCTGAAGCCTATAAATTTAGTGGCAATTCTCTGTATATCCACATATTTCATAATAATAGGCGGCTCTGCAATGTGATGATAGGTTATATTTCTGAAAAGGGCTTTTATATCGCTGTAGCCCCAGGTACCCAGAACAAGATCGTCGCCTGTGAATTTCCTGAATTCCGAAAACGCTTCGGGAAAATTAGGTGCGCCGTAAAAATCCTCATTGCAAAAGCCTGTTATCTTCTCTACATAGGGATGTATCTTAGGGTATATAATAGGCTTTATAAGTATATTGAAGGTATCTGTTACGTTATAGCCTTCATCTGTCTTTACTGCGCCTATCTGTATTATTTCAAAACGGCATCTCGGATCGACCTCGCTGCCTCGTCCGCCGCTGCCGAAATCGAATGCCTGATTAAATTCCAGGTCAAGTACTATCATTGTATTTCCTCCTGAGAGCATACTACGTCCTTAACAGTCTGAGCAAAGGCTGTGACTGCCTTTGTTCTGTAGGTGTTCTCCCTGTATGCCAATACAAGCGTCCAGTTCATATCTGTACCGAGAGAATAGTACTTAGGCTGCTTTGTAAGGCCTGCATACTTTGCCGAAAACTCAGGCACAAGGCAAAAGCCCATGCCTGCTGCAGAAAGCCTGAGAGCCGTTTCGATACCTGTTGTTTCAAGGAGTACGTTAGGCTTTATATTGGCTTTGCTGAATATATTGTCCGCTATTTGCCGCAGCCTTTGACTGGGGTGCAGCAGTATAAACTGCTCCTCGCTCAGGTCTTTTATGTCTATCTGAGGATAGGGAGTACCGTTGTCAATGGTATTTACGGGAACATAGTCGGGAGGCGCTGCCAGATAAAGGTTTTCCTTTATTATTTCCTCATACTTTATGCCCTTGCTCTTTATGGGCAAATTCATCATACATAGGTCTACCTGTCCTCTTAAGAGCATATCCTCCAGAACAGAGGAATTTTCCTCGGTTATTTTAAGCTCTATGCCCGGATATTCCCTTTTGAATACGGGAAGTATAGCAGGTAGGGGATTGTTTGCCTTGGAGGGTGTAAGGCCTATATTTACACGTCCCATTTTAAGCCCTGACATATCGTCGAATTCCTTATGCAGGTCTTCCACTATGCTTATAATGCTTTTAATGGCTTTGATATACATTTCTCCCTCGTATGTAAGAGAGAGAGGTATGGTATTCCTGTCAAATATCATTATGCCAAGCTGACTTTCAAGCCTGTTGATATACTGAGATAAGGAAGGCTGAGATATAAAAAGCTTCCTTGCCGCCTTTGAAAAGCTTTTCTCTTCATTTATTGCCAATACATATTCAAATTCCTTAAGATCCACGAAAATACCCCCTTATAGGATAGATGTTATATATAATATATAATAAAAAATATTTTATATAATTTCGTATTTATAGTACAATAAATTATGTATAATTACAAGTTTTTTATCGAATTTTTTTCAAAAATTTCACAGGAGGTTTTATAATGAGCAGACTTGATAAAATCAATGAGCTTATTGACAAATTACAGAAAGAGCCTACGATCGCATACAAAAGGCTTGAAAAGCTTTTTGACGAAAACAGCTTTGTGGAGCTTGGCGCCTACAACAAGAATGCAGGCGTTGTTACAGGCTACGGTACGGTAAACGGAAAGCTGGTATATGCCTTCGCTCAGGAGGGGGTAGTCAGTACAGAGCATGCGCGCAAGATAGATAACGTATATGCTCTTGCCCTTAAGATGGGCTGTCCCGTAGTAGCTGTTATGGACTCAAACGGTATGAAAATAGACGATGGTCTGGATACCCTTGAGGCATATGGCATAATGTTCAGAAACCAGACAGCTGCCAGCGGTGTTATTCCTCAGATAAGTGTTGTATTGGGCAACTGCCTTGGTATAAGCAGTTTCCTGTCAATACTTTCCGATTTCGTAATTATGTCAGATACGGGAGCTAAAATGTTTATGTCAAGTCCCAGCATATTCTCAGGCATAAAGGGTAAGGCAACTACCTATGAAACACTTGGCGGAGCCAAGACTCTTGCCGAAAACGGTGTTGTTCATTTCAACTGCCCCGATGAGGACGTATGCTTTGACAAGGCAAGAGAACTCATAGATTTTCTTCCGTCAAATAATCTGGACGATTATGCTCAGATACAGCCCTCAGACGATCTTAACAGAGAGGATGCCGCTCTCAACGAGATAGTCCCGGAGGACAATAAAACTCCTGTCGATATGAAATATATCATAAAATCTGTGGCAGACAACGGCGATTTCTTTGAGATATGCAAAAGCTATGCAAAGGAGATAATAGCAGGCTTTATACGTCTTGACGGAGTTACGGTGGGTATTGTTGCCAATAACGGTCAGCTTTCGGCTGCCGCCGCCAAGAAGGCAGGCGAGATAGTAAATATATGCGATGCCTTTAATATCCCTATCATTACGTTTACAGACATAGACGGCTACGACCATGACGATACCCATGAGCAAAGCTCTATAATAAAGTACGGCGCCAAGTTTATGTTTGCCTTTGCAAATGCTACGGTACCCAAGATAAATGTTATAGTCAGAAACGGTATAGGCAATGCCTATCTTCTTATGAATTCCAAGCACATAGGCGCAGATATAGTATACGCATGGCCCTCAGCCTGTGTTGCCCTTATGTCCAAGGAGGCCGCTATTAATATTATGGGTACATCAAGCGAAAGATATGACGAGGTATCATCACCCTATGATGTGGCTGCAAAAGGCTATATAGACGGTGTCATACTTCCTTCAACTACGAGAAAAAGACTTCTTATCGCTCTTGAGATGCTTATGACCAAGAGAGAAAACACTGTTGCAAGAAAGCATTCAAGCATTGAGTTTTAAGGATCGGAGGCAGTAATATGGATATACTCAGTATTCTTCATTTTGAAAACCTTGCCGAGGGTCTTATGGTCACTATAATAGGCTTTGGTATTGTGTTTGTCGTGCTTATTTTCATATGTCTTATACTTATGCTCAGCGGCAGGCTTTTAAACGAAAAGCCCAAGACAGAATCGCCTAAGCCCGCGGTTCAGCCTGTGCCTGCACAAGCTCCCGCACAGACCGATACCACAGTTGACGATACGGAGCTTGTGGCTGTTATAGCTGCTGCCATATCAGCTGCCGAGGGCAGAACGGTAGGTCCCGACAAGCTTGTGGTAAAGAGGCTCAGAAGAGTGACAGGCTGGAACAAGGAAGCAATCATTGAACAACAAAACAGAGTATTTTAGGAGGATATTAAAATGAAAAGCTATAGAATTACAGTAAACGGCAATGTATATGATGTACAGGTGGAAGAAACTAACAGAGCGTCAGCTCCGACACCTGCCAAAGCGACAGCTACGGCAACACCTTCTGCTGCGCCTGCTTCTGCACCTGCAACAGGCTCTGCACCTGCTCCTGCAACGGGCAGCGGTACGAAGGTACCTGCTCCTATGCCCGGTACAGTACTGGATATAAAGGTAAATGTAGGCGATAAGGTAAGCGCCAATCAGGTAGTGGCTATACTGGAAGCTATGAAAATGGAAAATGATATCGTAACTCCTGTTGCAGGTACCGTTACTGCCGTAAATGCCTCTAAGGGTCAGACAGTAAATTCAGGCGATGCTCTTATAACTGTAGCTGAGTAAAGGTCAGGAGGCAGTATTATGTTAGATATGATCACGGAGGCTCTTGCCGAATTTTGGTCAAACTCCGGTTTTGCACAGTTTTTTATAGGTGATAATTACAAATTTCTTATTATGATTTGTGTGGCTTTGTTTTTTATGTGGCTTGCTATTGCCAAGAAGTATGAGCCTCTTCTGCTTTTGCCTATATCCTTTGGTATGCTTCTTGCCAATCTGCCCAACAGCGGACTTATGAACGAGCCTGTCAGGGAGCTTATAGATGTGCTGGGCATTCAGATGGATCAGTACGGAAATGCTATTCCAATGCTTACACAGGTACCCGGGGAAGTATCCTCTAACGGCGGACTTCTTTACTATATATTCCAGGGTGATGCTCTGGGAATATTCCCGCCTCTTATATTTATGGGAGTAGGCGCTCTTACCGATTTCGGTCCCCTTATTGCCAATCCCAAGAGCCTTTTATTGGGCGCTGCAGCGCAGTTTGGTATATTTGCAGCTTTCCTAGGCGCTCTTCTCCTTGGCTTTGACCTGAAGGAGGCATGCTCCATAGGTATCATAGGCGGCGCCGACGGTCCTACGGCTATTTTTACTACGACACATCTTGCGCCACACCTTCTTTCCAGAATAACGGTGGCAGCATATTCATATATGGCTCTTATACCCGTCATACAGCCTCCTATTATGAAGCTTCTGACAACAAAGGAGGAAAGAGCCATAAAAATGGAACAGCTAAGACCTGTTTCACAGAGGGAAAAGATACTCTTCCCTATTATTACGGCTATGCTTGTTATACTCATTCTTCCCGATACGGCATCACTTATAGGTATGCTTATGCTGGGAAATCTTTTCAGAGAATCAGGCGTTACCCAGAAGCTTGCCACACATGCCTCTGAGGCTATGATGTATATTATAAGCATATTTATAGGCGTGACTGTAGGCGCTACTACAAGAGCCGATCAGTTCCTGGAGCTCCAGACTATATTCATACTTGTTCTCGGACTTTTCGCTTTTGCTATTTCTACAGCGGCAGGCGTCATATTCGGCAAGATAATGTGCAGGCTCTCAGGAGGTAAGGTCAATCCTCTTATAGGCGCCGCAGGTGTTTCTGCCGTGCCTATGGCAGCCAGGGTTGCTCAGAAGGTAGGTCAGGAAGAAAATCCCAATAACTATCTTCTTATGCACGCTATGGGTCCCAATGTTGCAGGTGTTATAGGCTCTGCCATAGCATCAGGTATTTTCTTGTCATTCTACAGATAGGAGGTAAAAATATGGCTAAGGCTATTAAAATATGTGACTGTACATTAAGAGACGGTCAGCAGTCACTGATCGCTACAAGGATGAGAATAGAGGATATGCTTCCCATTCTTGACAAAATGGATAAGGTTGGCTTTGCTGCCGTTGAAGTATGGGGCGGTGCTACATTTGACTCCTGTCTCAGATTTTTAAAGGAGGACCCCTGGGAAAGACTGAGGAAATTCCGTTCAGCATTTCGCAATACGAAGCTTCAGATGCTTTTAAGAGGTCAGAATATATTGGGCTACAGACATTATGCAGATGATGTTGTAGATTGCTTTGTCAGAAAGAGTATAGAAAACGGTATAGATATACTCAGGATATTTGACGCCCTTAATGATGCCAGAAATCTTGAAACTGCCGTAAAGGCAGTTAAGAAGGAGGACGGCGCACAGGCTCAGCTTGCCATAAGCTATACTCTGAGCGATGTCCATACTCTTGAGTATTATGTAAAGCTTGCCAAGCAGTACAGAGATATGGGCGCAGACAGTATATGTATTAAGGATATGGCAGGACTTCTTCTGCCTCAGCCCGCATATGAGCTTGTAAAGGCAATTAAGGAGGAGGTAGACCTTCCTCTTGAGGTACACAGCCACTATACCAGCGGTGTTGCCTCTATGACATATATGAAGGCTATTGAGGCAGGTGCAGATATTATAGACACGGATATGTCACCTCTCAGTATGGGTACGGCTCAGCCTGCCACAGAGGTAATGGTGGCTGCTCTTAAGGGTACGCAGTACGATACGGGACTTGACGAAAATCTTCTTAAGGAGATATCAGACTACTTTAAGCCTATAAGAGAAGAGGCTATTGAAAGCGGACTTTTAAGTACAAAGGTCCTTTCGGTAGATATAGCAACACTTTTGTATCAGGTGCCGGGCGGTATGCTTTCTAACCTTGTAAGTCAGCTTAAGAGCGCAAATGCAGAGGATAAGTATGACGAGGTATTAAAGGAAATACCAAGAGTAAGAGCAGACCTGGGATATCCTCCTCTTGTTACTCCTTCAAGCCAGATAGTAGGCACACAGGCTGTTCTCAATGTGATAATGGGCGAGAGATACAAAATGGTGCCCAAGGAAACTAAGGATATAGTAAGAGGTATGTACGGCAAAACTCCCGTGCCTATATCCGCGGAAATAAGAAAGAAGATAATAGGCGACGAGGAGCCTATTACATGCCGTCCTGCCGACAATTTAGAGCCTGAACTTGAAAAGCTTGAGGCTGAGATGAAGGATTACAAGGAAAAGGAAGAGGATGTTCTGAGCTATGCACTCTTCCCGCAGCAGGCTCTTGACTTCTTCAAATTCAGACAGGCTCAGAAATTCGGCATTGATCCCAAGCTTGCCGACGTAGACAATAAGGTATATCCTATCTGATAAACATTATCGACCACAGACTTATGTCTGTGGTCTTTTTTTGGTTATAAAATCATATTTAAAAGCATATATATTATCTATACTACCGAAAAAAGGTGATAATATGAAGGACATATATATTAATCTGAAAAAATACCTGAGCGAAGGTCTTTACGGCGCTGTCATAAAGAACAGATACATAGAAAATGCGGCTGAAATAAGGCTTAGGGCGGACAAGCCCGTTATTATAAAGGATTGGGAAAGGGAAGTGCAGATTGATCACATTGTAAGCCGTAATGAGCTTCAGGAAATATTTTCAAGAATAGTGGAATACTCGCCTTATGCCTACAGAGAGGAGATAATAAACGGCTATGTCACTATAGAAAGAGGCTGGAGGGTAGGACTGGCGGGAACGGTAATAGAGGAAAAGGGCATAGTAAAAAACATAAAGGAAATATCATCTCTCAATATAAGGATAGCAAGAGAGATAACGGGCTGCAGCGACGCTATAGGCATAGACAGGGGAAATATAATAATAATTTCGCCTCCCGGCTGCGGCAAGACAACTCTGCTCAGAGATATAATAAGGCGGTGGAGTGAAAATGGCAGGAATATAGCCGTAATAGATGAACGAAATGAAATAAGCGGCACATACAGGGGCAGAGCAGGGCTAAGTCTGGGCAAAAGAACAGACGTCATAGTCAATTCTTCAAAGACAAATGGCTTCAACATAGCGTTAAGAGCATTGGCGCCTGATGTTATAGCAGTTGACGAAATAGGCAATGAAAGTGATTTTACAGCGGTAAGACAGGCTATGGTATCGGGTGTTGAGGTGATCTGTACGGTACATTCCGCAGATATGGACGAGCTAAAGGAAAGGGCATATTTTAAAGAGGTAATATCCGAAAGGCTTTTTGATTATTACATAGTGCTGAGAAAAAATACCGACAATATATATAAAATCTACAATAAGGAGCTGATAGATATATGGCAGGGGAAATAATAGGCGCAGTAATGATAATAGCCGCCTGTATGGGCTTTGGCTACAGACTTTCGTTAAAGCAGATATTACGGAAGGAAGAGCTTATGTCGCTTAAAAATGCAGTAAGCAATATACTTTCAAATCTGGAATACGGCAGAATGACCTTTGAGGAGGCGTTGTCAGAGGCAATAGAAGATATTGAGGACAAAGAGGTATATACCTCTGTTATAAAGGCTCTCAGAAATAATAACAGTGTAAAGACAGCATGGAAACACGCTTTTGACAATATACGCAAGGAAACATATATGACCTCGGAGGATATAGACCGTATCATAAGGCTGGGCGAAGGCTTTTCATCGGGAGATATACTTCTCCAGAAGAAATATTGTGACAGCCTTATAAAGTACATAGACGCAGAGGCGGAAAGCATAGGCGCAAGCTCCTCGGAAAACAGCAAGCTCTACAGGAGCGTAAGCATTACAATAGGCATATTTATAGTAGTGCTGCTGGTGTAGGAGGTAGGCTATGGATATAAATATAGTTTTTAAAATAGCGGCAGTAGGCATACTGGTATCTGTTATAAATCAGGTGCTTTCAAGGGCAGGCCGTGACGAACAGGCTATGCTCACTACCCTTGCGGGGCTTGTGGTAGTGCTTTATTGGGTAATACAGTACATAAGCGATCTGTTCGATCAGGTACAGACGCTTTTCAGGTTTTGATAAGGTTTAAGGAACGGAGTGTATATATATGGAGATAGGGAAAATAGCCGCTCTGGGAATAATAGGGGCTGTGCTTTCCGTAATACTGAGAGAGGAAAAACGCTCTTATTCCATGCTTACAGCCATTATGACCTGTATACTCATATTTGCCTTTATACTGCCCTATATGTCGGAGATAATAGAAAGCATAAAGAAAATAGGCGGCGGACTGAACATATACAGCGAATATATTGCCGTTATGATAAAGGCTCTTGCAATAGCCTATGTTTCCATGTTCACATCACAGCTTTGCAGGGATTTTGGACAGAGTAGCATAGGCGACAAAATTGAGCTTGGCGGCAAGGTAATAATACTTATAAATGCCGTATCTGTAATAGATGACGCAGCATACAGTATAATGAGGTTTATGCAATGAGATACATACTTGTTTTTATTATTTCTCTTCTGATCTGCGTGAATGTATACGGTGAAGAGGAAATATTGGACAGGCTCGATATGGAGGCTGTGGAAAAGGCAGTCGATGAAAATACAGACCTTTCCTTTAAGGAGCTTATTAAGGCTGTAGTATCGGGTCAGGATATTTCAGAGCTTATCAAAAGAGATATAGGGGACTTTGTAAAGAAAAAGCTTTCTCAGAGCAAGAGCAGTATAAGGAACATAATAGCTTTGGGAATAATATGCGGACTTATAAACATACTGTCACAGGATATAAACGACCGCTCTGTAGCGGAGCTTATCAATATTACAGGTCAGATAATAATACTTTCCATAGCCTCGGTGAGTATTAAGAACTCCATAGGTCTGCTGAAAGACTGTACGGAGAGTATTACGGATATCATAAACAGCGCCTTGCCTCTTATTATGACCGTTACGGCATTGACAAGGCAGGGCGCGGCGGCGGGAGGCGCTATACTTGCAATGGGTACCGAGGCGGTGGCAAAGGGCATAGACGCTGTTGTTATACCTCTGCTTGTAATGGGCGCTGTCCTTAAGACTGTAAATGTTATTTCAAACCGTGAAATACTGGACAGACTTTCGGAGCTTTTTATGAGCGCCGTTTCATGGTCCCTTAAAGTATGCGCCTATGCTTTTGTATTTATTATGGGACTGGAAAGGATAAGCGGAGGCGCTGTAGGCAGAAGCGCAGGCTCTTTGCTGAAATCTGCCGTTAAAATGATACCCGTTGTAGGCGATATAGTAGGCGGCGCAGGGGATATGGTAGTTACCGCCGTCCTTGCCGTAGGAAATGCCGTTGGCATTGTGCTTATAATAGTAATAGTTATAATAAGCAGCATACCTCTTATAGAAATAGGTATGACCGCCCTTGTATACAAGCTGGCGGCGGCAGTGCTTGAGCCTATATGCGACAAGACCACCATAGCTGTTATAGATATTATAGGAGAGGCAAATTTCAGGGTAATGGCAGCGCTTTTTATAGTAAACGCTATGTTTATAATGTCCCTTGCCGTGCTTATGTGTTCTGTGAGGTAGATATGGAAGCTATAAAGGAATATGTTGCAAAAATAGTTATATATGTCATACTTACAAGTTATGTTGGAGTGATATTCCCCAACAACAGCTACAGGAAGTATATAAGGCTTGTAACAGGTGCAATACTTGTGATGATCGTGCTTGAGCCATTGGAAATATTTTTTGAATAGGCGGTGGTAAATTGGATATAAAAAAACTGTTTAAAGACAAAAAAAGCATTATATATATGGGTATAATATTTGCCGTAGGCATATTTATGATGAGTGGTACTCCAAGGACGGCGGCTAAGATCGAAAACACAAGGCAGACCCGTGACATAAGCCGTCAGCTTGAAAAAATACTTTCCGAGGTAGAGGGCGCAGGAAATGTTAAGGTGCTTATAAGCTACAGCAGCTCCGGAGAAAAGATACTTGCCTACGACAGCGAAGAGGAAAACAGGGCCGAGGATGGCAGAGATGAAACAAATGTAAAAAATCAGGTGGTTTACGATAGCAGCAGGACGCCCTTTGTGCTTACGGAGTATATGCCTGAAGTACAGGGAGTGATAATAGCTGCTCAGGGAGCAGACAATGAGAATGTAAAAAATCAATTAATAAAAGGAACAATGGCATTATTAGGCATTGAAGAGCATAAAATAGAAGTATTAAAAATGAAATAGGAGGTAATTATGTTTACTATTAAAAAAAATCAGGTTATCATTTCGGCACTTGTGGTAATGATCGCCGCCGCAGGCTACTTGAATTACATAGACTCAACGGGAAATGTCAGTGAAGTAATGGTAACAGATGAAAGCGAACTGGCTCTGACAGACGATGTGGCATTTACAGACGAGGATGTGGCAATAGCGTCTGACACTGAGGAAACTACCGTAGGTACGGCTGAAACAGAGACAAAGAAGGATAAAAAGGGCAAGACGGACGAGGCGGCAAACCCTGATGCAGGGGAGGCGGTGTTTGTAAATTCGTCAAATGATTCCTCATATTTTGTACAGGCAAAGCTGGACAGAGAACAGTCCCGATCAAAGCAGAAGGATATGCTCAACGAAATGCTCAACAATGAAAAAATAGACGATGAAAAGAAGAACGAGGTAACAACGGCTATGCTCCAGATACAGCAGAGGATAGAAAAGGAAACGGCTGCAGAGTCCATGATAAAGGCTAAGGGGTTCGGCGACGTATATGTAAGGATAGACGATGATACCGTTGACGTAGTTGTGGATAAGGGCGAGCTTACCGATGCGGAAATAGCTCAGATAGAGGACATAGTCAAGAGAAAGACAGGAGTGTCAGCGGACAAAATAAGAATAACACCATTAAAAAATAAATAACAAAATGAGACTGTCGCAATAAGCATTAGAGAAAATAAGCTGTTGCGACAGTTTTTTTGGTTTTCGGTAAATTTTTGTTTAACGTAGAAAAACGACCCTTCCACCATGCTACGCATGGTCCCCCTCCCCTCCGACGCTAACGCTAGGGGAGGTCGTTTACCGCGAGGATGTGACAGCAGCTTAGTTGTTGTTAATTCTAAGTAAATTAGCGACTTTGAAAGGCATAAACCTAAAGCTCCCCATTCGCAAGGGGAGCTGTCAGCCGCGGCAAAAGTTTAAATAAAAATAACTGTGAACGGGGCTGACTGAGAGGTCGAACCTACTAACATAAACAAAAATTTAATAATACATTCCCCTGAGAAATGTCTTACGGTATTTCTTACTTTTTTATTAGCAAAGACGTTGCAGCACTTTGTTTTACAGATGCAACACATAAATAAAAGCACAGAGGAAGGAGTTTTATTTACAAGGTTTAAGATGTTGTCATAAATAAAAAGGGTAGATCTGTCCAACGCAAAACAGATCATTTTACCGTAAAACAAAATGAGGCGTCGAAGCCTCAGCTACAACGCCTTTGTATGGTAATATTATATACATAAAATTATAATTTGTCAATATTTTTTTTATTTATTTACATCCTTCATGGAAAGGGATATCCTGTGCTTTTTGGCATCTGCGCTGAGTACCTTAACATCAACGATATCTCCTACGCTTACTGCCTCAAGAGGATGCTTTATATATCTGTCGCATATCTGGGAAATGTGTACAAGTCCGTCCTGATGTACACCTATGTCTACAAATACACCAAAGTCAATAACATTCCTTACAGTACCCTTAAGCACCATACCTTCCTTAAGGTCCTCTATGGAGAGTATATCGCTTTTAAGTATAGGCTTGGGCATTTCATCCCTTGGGTCTCTGCCGGGCTTTTCAAGCTCCTTTATAATGTCCGTAAGAGTAGGCACACCTATACCAAGCTGTTCTGCCATTTTATTCTTATCTCTGACCTTAGAGCCTATGCCCTTAAGCCCTGTACCCTTTATATCCTCAGGCTTATAGCCGCATATCTCGATAAGCTCTTGCGCCGCCTTGTAGCTTTCGGGGTGAACACCTGTGTTGTCAAGGGGTTCCGTGCCGTCTGTTATTCTTAAAAAGCCTGCGCATTGCTCATATGCCTTGGGTCCCAGCTTTGCAACCTTCATAAGCTCTTTCCTTGAACTGAATTTGCCGTTTTCCTCTCTGTAGGCAAGCACATTTTTGGCGATAGTACCGTTTATACCTGATACATAGGATAAAAGTGAAGGGGACGCAGTGTTAAGGTCAACTCCTACACTGTTTACGCAGTCCTCTACAACACCGCCCAGAGCCTCGCTCAGTCTTTTCTGGTTCATATCATGCTGATACTGGCCTACACCTATGCTCTTAGGCTCTATCTTGACAAGCTCCGCAAGAGGGTCCTGCAATCTTCTGCCAAGGCTTACGGCACTTCTCAGAGCAACGTCAAAGTCGGGGAATTCCTGTGAACCAAGCTTGGATGCCGAATATACGGAGGCGCCTGCCTCATTTACTATAATGTAGCTTACGTCAAGCTTTGCCTTTTTAATAAGGTTTACAGCAAAAAGCTCGGTCTCCCTTGATGCCGTACCGTTGCCTATGGCAATTATCTCAACACCGTGCTTTTTGATCATATTGAGTATTATCTTCTCTGCCTGCTCCACCTTGTTATGGGGAGGAACAGGATATATAACTCCCGTGTCCAGTACTTTTCCTATTCCGTCAACTACCGCTACCTTACAGCCTGTCCTGTAGCCCGGGTCGAGAGCAAGCACTGTTTTATCCTTAATAGGCGGCTGCAGCAACAGCTGCTTAAGGTTTTCGCCGAATACCTTGATACCTGTTTCCTCTGCCTTTTCTGTAAGTCCGTTTCTTATCTCGCGCTCAATGGCGGGAGCAATAAGTCTTTTGTAGCTGTCGTCTATAACAGCCTTTAATATATGGTCTGTATAAGGATTTCCCTTTATTATTTTGTTTTCCAGCCTTTTATATATTGCCTCAATGGGAGGCTCTATTTTGACGGAAAGGACCTTTTCTTTTTCGCCTCTGTTTATGGCAAGTATCCTGTGTCCCGGAATTTTCTTAATAGGCTCGCTGTAGTCGTAATACATTTCATATACGGACTCAGCCTCTTCGTCAACAGCCTTTACCGTCACAACTCCGCTCATAGACAGATTTCTTATAATGGCTCTGTACTCTGCATCGTCAGATATTTTTTCGGCAATTATATCCATAGCCCCTGCTATGGCATCATCTGTGGTATTGACCTCCTTTTCGGCATCAATATATTTCTTTGCCTCTTCTTCAACAGGTATATCCGTAAGCTGAAGGAGTATAGTCTCCGCCAAAGGCTCAAGACCCTTTTCCTTTGCAATAGTTGCTCTTGTTCTTCTCTTGGGTCTGAAGGGTCTGTATATATCGTCTATCTCCGTGACCGTCTTAGCCTTGTCAAGAGCGGCATTTATTTCGTCTGTAAGCTGCTCCTGTTCCGCTATTAGCTTTCTGACCTGTTCTCTTTTTTCATCTAAATTTCTCAGATATATAAGCCTGTCGGAAAGCTCTCTTAATATAACATCGTCAAGAGAGCCTGTCATCTCTTTTCTGTATCTGGCTATAAAAGGAATGGTGCTGCCTTCGTCTATAAGCTTTACCGTATTTTCAACCTGTGCTTCCTTTATTTTAAATTCCTCTGCAAGTGTTTTGATAATATCCATAATTTACCTCTGTTTATATTCAACTATTGTGGGTTCTATAACTCCGTTTTCTATCTTTATTATGCCATAGCTGTAAGTACTTCCGCCTCTGGGCTGAGAAAGACTGCCCGGATTCATAAGTATTATACCATTGCAGTTTTCAATGCTCGGAATATGCGTATGCCCGTATACGCATATATCTGCGCCTACCTCAAGGGCTTTGTAATAAAGCCTGTCTGTACTCCAGTGTACACTGTAGTTATGGCCGTGAGTAATGAAAAATTTCTTTCCGCATAATATAAAGGTCTCTTCATCAGGCTCTGAGGAGCCGTAATCACAATTTCCTTTTACCTTGTAGAACTTAAGGTCGGGATACATTGATTTCAGCCTGTATACATCCTCCACCACATCACCGCAGTGTATGACGGCATCTATTTTATCGTTTATATCCTTAAGCACTGAATAGACCTTGCCCAGACTTCTGTGGGTATCACTTATCACAAGTATCCTCATCCAGTATCCTCCTTATCATATCAAGAGCTTTTCCTCTGTGGCTTATTTTATTCTTCTCCTCCATGGAAAGCTGGGCTGTTGTCTTTTTAAGCTCAGGCACGTAGAATATGGGATCGTAGCCAAAACCCTTATCTCCCGTTATACTATGACCTATAATGCCTTCAATTGCAGCCCTTACAACCCTTGTTTCCCTGTCGGGACAGGCAAGAGCCATGGCGCATACAAATCGGGCGGTCCTCTTTTCGTCCGGAACGTCCTTAAGCATTTCAAGTATCTTTGCGTTTTTGAAGTCGTAGGAGGTATCGTGACCTAAAAATCTGGCAGAGAGTACTCCCGGCGCTTTGTTGAGATAATCTATTTCAAGTCCTGAATCGTCGGCAATTACAATGCCGTGACACAGGTCTGCAATAGCCTCAGCCTTTATAACGGCATTTTCCTCAAAGGTCATACCGTTTTCATCTATATCCATATCTATCCCCGCATCCTCCATGCCTATAACCTCATAGTCGGGGAGCTTAGCCCGTATTTCCTTTAGCTTGTCTTTGTTCTTTGTTGCAAATATGATCCTTTTCATATATATACCTCGCATTATAGTGTTAAATATATTTTAACATAACTTTGGCATAATTACAATCTGCATATAACATAAAACTTATTGTTGAAAAATATGGAATATGTGTTATAATTACTATTAATGACCCTATAGGGTAATAGGGAATAACAGAGGAGGTTTTGTTATGGATAAGGAAAAGGAAGCATCTAAATCCAATGTAGTAATAAGCAGTGAGGTTGTGTCCAAGATAATAAAGACATCGGCTCTTGAAACAGAGGGCGTCGCCTATGTGTCATCTCAGGCTCCCGATATAAGAAATGTTCTGAACAAAAGAGCCGTAAAGGGAGTCAGCCTTAAAACAGAAGGGGAAAGCCTTGACGTCAATGTAGGCCTGGCTGTATACAGCGGATATAATGCCGTTGAAATAGCCGAAAAGGTACAAAACAAGATAAGGGACAACATAGACAGCATGACAGGTCTTGACTGTGCAAGTGTAAATATCGAGATAATAGACATTGTTCCAAAGGAAACTTCGGAAGCAGAGGTTGAATAGAAATGAAAAGAAGAGAAGCCAGAAAGCATATCTTTAATCTGGTATTCCAGACAGAATTTCAGGAAGAAGTAAATACAGATGAAATAATAGCTACCTATAATGAAGAATATGCCGACCTTTCCAAAGATACGGCAGGCTATATAGAGCATGAATATAAGGACATAGTAAGAAACATAGAGGATATAGATGCCGTTATTGACAGCTTTTCAATAGGCTGGCGGGTAGACAGACTTCCCAAGACAGACCTGGCAATACTCCGCATAGGTGTGTATGAGATCATGTTCAACGACGACATACCCGACGGAGTTGCTGTAAACGAGGCTGTAGAACTGAGCAAGTCCTTCAGTGATGACAAGGCGCCTTCATTTATAAATGCCGTTTTGGTAAAGGTGGCAGGCAGCAGGGGAAAATAGTATGAAGGTATATACGGTTTCGCAGATAAACAGCTATATAAGAAGAGTATTTGAAAACGATCCCTTTCTTAGCGATATATATATAGAGGCGGAAATTTCAAATTTCAAGCTGCACTCCAGCGGTCATATGTATTTTACCCTTAAGGACAGCGAGGCGGCAATAAGCGCCGTTATGTTCAGACAAAATGCGTCAAGGCTTGATTTTATGCCTGAAAGCGGTATGAAGGTCCTTGTAAGAGGATATGTTTCTCTCTACGAAAAGACGGGACAGTATCAGATTTATGTCATATCTATGGAGCCTGCGGGAATAGGCGCTCTTTATATGGCATATGAACAGCTTAAGGCAAGGCTTGAAAAGTCAGGAGTATTTGATGAGAAATACAAAAGACCTATACCTGCATATCCCAAGTGCATAGCCGTTATAACATCTCCCACGGGAGCGGCTGTAAGGGATATAATAAAGGTAGCGGGCAGAAGAAATCCCAATGTTGAAATAGTTGTGGTGCCTGTTCTTGTACAGGGCAAGGGCGCCGCCCCCGATATAGTAAGGGCTATAAAGGCTGTAAATGAATGGGGTAAGGCAGATACCATAATTGCAGGACGAGGCGGCGGCTCTATAGAGGATCTGTGGGCATTCAATGAGGAAATAGTGGCAAGAGCCATATTTGAATCGCAGATACCCGTAATATCTGCGGTAGGCCATGAAACAGACTTTACCATTGCGGACTTTATAGCAGATGTGAGAGCGGCAACACCTTCGGCGGCAGCGGAAATAGCTGTACCCTCTGAGGACAGTATAAGCAAAGCCGTTGCCGGTCTGTATAACAGAATTTCCGTTTCCGTGCAGAACAGATTGACGGCGCTTAGGACAAGATACGGTCATGCGGCAGGCAGCTATGCCTTTAAGAACTTTGAACAGAATATATACGACAGGCAGATGTATGTCGGCAATATTTA
Organism: uncultured Clostridia bacterium; assembly: GCA_947589665.1. Classification (GTDB taxonomy): domain Bacteria; phylum Bacillota; class Clostridia; order Lachnospirales; family CAG-274; genus CANPXH01. The sequence goes on along the minus strand of CANQBJ010000013.1, from coordinate 25,077 downwards.
TGACAGGCTTTCTTATCTTGTTGAAAACAGGATAAAGGGGAGCAGACTGATACTTAAAAACAGTATAGACAATATAGAAAACCGCTCGCCTCTCAATATTATGAAGAAGGGCTATTCCCTTGTATATGACAGGGAGGATAATATAATATCCTCTTCGGAGAATATCAATGTGGGCGAGCTTGTCAGCGTAAGGCTCAACAAGGGCAGATTTACGGCTGAGGTAAGAGAAAAAGGTGAATGATCATGGCAGTTAAGAAAAAGAATTTTGAAGAAAGCCTGAAAAGGCTTGAGGAAATTGCCGAGGCAATGGAAAATGAAAGCACAGGACTTGAGGAATCCGTAAAGCTGTATAAAGAGGGTGTAGAGCTTTCGGTATACTGTGCGGAAAAGCTTAATAAGGCGGAACAGCAGGTATCACAGCTTAAAATAAATGCAGACGGTACCTTTAGCAAGAGAGCCTTTGACTTAGAGGGGGAATAATATGGACTTCAAGGAAAGCCTTAACAATAAGATAGAAATGGTAAATAATGCGCTTAAGGAATATCTTAAGCCCAGATATCCCGAAAAGCTTTATGAGGCTATGAGCTACAGTGTTTTTGCAGGAGGCAAAAGACTTCGCCCTGTGCTTATGCTTTCAGCCTGTGAGACGGTAGGAGGCAGAATGGAAAACGCTCTTCCCTTTGCCTGCGCCATGGAGATGATACACACATATTCACTTATACACGACGATCTGCCTGCTATGGATAACGATGATTTCAGAAGAGGCAAGCCCACTTGCCACAAGGCATTTGACGAGGCTATTGCCGTACTGGCAGGGGACGGGCTGCTGACCTATGCCTTTGAGATAATGCTGGATGTCATATGCAGTAAAAAGGATATGAAATATGCCGATGCCGCAAAGGTAATAGCACAGCTTTGCGGAAGCTGCGGAATGCTTGTAGGTCAGGTAGTTGATGTGGAGTCTGAGGGTACTGCCATAGACGACAAGACCCTTATGTTCATACACGACAACAAGACAGGCGGTCTTATAAAGGCATCTCTTGTGGCAGGCGCTATTATAGGCGGTGCTACGGAGGACGAAATAAGAGATTTTGAAAAAATAGGCTATAATATAGGCATAGCCTTTCAGATAAAGGATGATATACTGGATGTCACAAGTACCACAGAGATACTGGGCAAGCCCGTATTCAGCGATGAAAAAAACAATAAGTCCACCTATGTCACACTTCACGGTATTGAAAATGCACAGGAGGACTTTAGGACTCTTTCAGAGGGCGCTGTCAGAATGATAGAAAACTTCGGAGAAAAGGGAAGCTTCCTGAGAGAATATGCCTCTATGCTTATAAGCAGGGAGAAATAGGTGTTTTATGAATATAATAATAGAGTTTCTTCACAACAGGATAATACTTATATCTATAGCCTCATGGGCAGTCGCTCAGTTTATAAAGATAATAATCGATCTTATAACGACAAAAAAGATAGACTGGGAGCTTATGCTTTCATCGGGAGGTATGCCAAGCTCACACAGCTCCTTTGTATGCTCCCTTGCAGTAAGCACAGGTCTTGAATGCGGCTTTGACAGCGTGTACTTTGCCATATGCTTTGTGCTTGCTTTTGTTGTCATGTACGACGCAGCAGGCGTCAGAAGGGCGGCAGGCTATCAGGCGGCTGTCATAAACAGGGTAATAGATATGCTGAATATCAATATGGACGAAAAGCTCAAGGAGCTTCTGGGACATACTCCCATACAGGTAACGGCAGGAGCGGTGCTTGGTATCGTAATAGCTGCCGCTGCCTATGTGTTCATTTAGCGGGAAGGGATAAATATGTATTTAGAGAAGATCAATTTTCCTGAAGATATTAAAAAACTCAGTATTGACAAGCTTGATACTCTTGCGGCAGAGATAAGGGCTTTTCTTATAAATTCCGTTTCGGAGACAGGAGGACATCTTGCATCTAATCTGGGTACGGTAGAGCTTACTATTGCTATGCATTATGCTCTTACCTGTCCCAGAGATAAGATAGTGTGGGATGTAGGACACCAGTCCTATACCCATAAGATACTGACGGGACGTAAGGAGGAGTTCAAGACTCTCAGAAAGCTTGACGGTCTCAGCGGCTTTCCCAAAACCAATGAAAGCCGTTACGATGCCTTTAACACGGGACACAGCTCCACATCGATTGCCGCCGCCATAGGACTGGCAAAGGCAAGGGACCTTAACGGAGATACCTATAATGTAGTTGCCGTAATAGGCGACGGCGCCATGACAGGCGGTATGGCATATGAGGCCCTTAATAATGCGGGACGTGACAACACAAAGCTTATGATAGTATTGAACGACAATCAGATGTCTATTTCGGAAAACGTAGGCGCTATGAGCACATACCTCAATCAGCTTATCGTTTCACAGAAATACGTCAATACAAAAAGCGGCATACAGAAAAAGCTTAAGCAGATGCCTGTAGGCGGCGAGGCCCTATACAATCTGATGTCCAAGACAAAGGACGGACTTAAGCAGATGCTTATGCCCTCCAGTATATTTGAGGAGCTGGGCATAAAGTATGTAGGTCCCATAGACGGTCATGATATAAAAAGGCTTGTACACGTTTTCAACAAGGCTAAAAAACTCAATATGCCCGTACTCATACACGTCATAACAAAAAAGGGAAAGGGCTATAAGCCTGCGGAGCAGCAGCCCAGCGTGTATCACGGCGTAGGCAAGTTTGACGCTAAGGTGGGCATACAGTCCGTTAAGGACAAGCCTGCCACATATTCGGATATCTTCGGCAGGACTTTGGTTGAGCTTGGGGCAAGAAATGACAGGATATGCGCTATTACTGCGGCAATGCCCTTGGGAACGGGCTTAAACGAATTCGGGAACATTTATCCGAAGAGATTTTTTGATGTAGGAATAGCCGAGGAGTATGCCGTTACCTTTGCGGCAGGACTGGCAAAGGGCGGATATGTGCCTGTGTTTGCAGTGTATTCCACATTCCTGCAAAGAAGCTATGACCAGATACTCCACGATGTATGTATACAGAATCTCCATGTAATATTTGCCATTGACAGGGCAGGCATAGTAGGTGATGACGGCGAGACACATCAGGGTATATACGATATATCTTTCCTTGCCCATATCCCTAATCTTACCGTAATGGCGCCGAAGAACGGCGAAGAGCTTAAAAAAATGCTGGAGTTTGCCGTAGAACACAACGGACCCGTGGCTATAAGGTATCCCAGAGGCACGGCATCTAATATTATGTATTCCGTAAACAACCCCATAGAGTACGGAAAAAGCGAAAATATATATTCCGGTGAAGAAATTGCTCTTGTCAGCTACGGAGCCATGATGGATGTGGCGGCAGACGTGTATGCCTATCTTATGACAAAGGGCTGCAATCCCACCCTTATAAATGCCCGCTTTGCATCTCCCATAGATGAAGATATGCTCTATGGACTTTCCAAGTATAAATATGTATTTACACTGGAGGACAATATATATTCGGCAGGCTTTGGCTGTCTGCTTTCTCAGAGAATGGCTGAAAACTCCATAGGCAATGTCCATATACACAACTTTGCTTTCCCCGACACCTATGTGGAGCATGGCAGCAGAGAACTGCTTTTGGACAGATATGGTATGTCTGCCAACAAGATATATAAGAGAATAATTGAAATAATGGGAGAAGAGTAATGTGTCCTGTAAGACTGGATATGTATGTCAAGGATAAAATGAATATATCGAGGCAAAAGGCACAGGAGCTTATATCCTCGGGCTGTGTAAGTATAAACGGAAGTATAGTCACAAAGCCGTCCTTCAGGACAGACGGCAGCAATATTGAAATAAAGGACAGCCCAGTACTCAGATATGTGGGACGAGGCGGACTTAAGCTGGAAAAGGCCTGTGACGTTTTCGGCATATCACTTGAGGACAGGCTGTGTATCGATATAGGCGCGTCTACAGGGGGCTTTACAGACTGTATGCTCCAAAGGGGCGCCGCAAAGGTGTACAGTATAGATGTGGGATCGGCTCAGCTTGATGAAAAGCTTAAAAATGACAAAAGAGTCATATCCCTTGAAAATACGGATATAAGAAATGCGGATATAGAAAAGGCAGACTTTATAGGCTGTGATGTTTCCTTTATATCTCTCAGGCTCATTCTTTCCCATATAAGGCGACTTTTAAAGCCCGATGGAAAGGCAGTCGTCCTTGTAAAGCCTCAGTTTGAGGCAGGCAGGGAGGCTCTTAACAAAAAGGGCATAGTCAGAGACCCTTCCGTACATAAAAGGGTCATAAGGAATGTCATATCATACGCAGAGGCGGAAGGCCTTTATGCAGAGGCAATGGATTTTTCGCCTATAAAGGGCGGCGACGGCAATATAGAATATATACTTTTGCTTTCGGACAATAAGAAAATAACGGATATCGAAGGTACTGTACAAAGAGCCTTTGATATTCTTTAAGAGGATGATACTATGCAAAAGGTAGGATTTATAACAAATACAGATAAGGACCCTAATTTTGAGGCGACTACAGGTCTTGTAAAATTTGTGACGGAAAAGGGCTGCGAGGCTCTTCTTACAGAGGGAGCCGTAAGGCGCACAGGTATAGGAACAGCGCTGTCGGACGTAGAGGAGATTTATGAGCAGTCCGATTTCGTAGTTGTGCTGGGCGGTGACGGTACCATACTCAGAGTAGCGAGAAAGACGGCTATGTACAATACTCCCATACTGGGTATCAATTTTGGCACTCTGGGCTATCTGGCAGATGTGGAAAAAAATGATGCCGAAGCAGCTATAGAATCCGTACTCAGCGGGAACTATAAGATTGAGGAAAGAATGATGATAGATGCCGCTGTCGAGAGAAACGGTTTGGTACAGGACAGGAGCATTGCCCTTAACGAGGTATGTATAAACAGTTCCGGCTTTACAAGACTTATTTCAATAGGCATAGAGGTAAATGACCAGTACATAGATACCTTCCGCGCAGACGGTATTATAGTATCTACGCCCACAGGCTCTACAGCCTATAATCTCTCTGCGGGAGGACCTATACTGAATCCTCTTACAGAGCTTATGACAATAACGCATATATGTCCCCATGCGCTGTATGCCAGACCTATTGTGGTATCAGGCAGCGACGTGGTGAGAATAAGGATAGAGAGCAGCTATAACAATATGCAGATGACTCTTGACGGAAAACAGAGCATACAGCTTAAAAACGATGACGTAATAAAAATAAAGAAATCAAAATACCATACGGGCATAATAAAAACTACCGATACCAGCTTCTATGATATATTAAGGCGAAAAATGGTGGAGGTAAGAGCGTAACGGAGTGAAGACATGAAGATCAAAAGACAATCCAAGATACTTGAATTAATAAGAGAATACGAGGTAGAAACACAGGAAATGCTTGCAGACCTTCTTGTAGAGCAGGGCTTTAACGTGACTCAGGCAACCGTTTCAAGAGATATAAGAGAGCTTAAGCTTTCAAAGGTACCTATTGAAAACGGCAGGCAGAAATATATTGCCGTTGCAGGTGAGCAGAGCATTGTTACGGAGAAATTTGCCAGAGTTTTCAAGGAAGGCGTTGTTTCTTTAGACTATGCAGGCAATATAATAGTTATAAAAACGCTTACGGGTATGGCTATGGCTGTGGCGGCTGCTCTTGACAGTATGGACAACAGTGAGATAATGGGCTGTATAGCAGGCGACGATACTATATTCTGTGTTGTAAGATCCGAACAGAAGGCAACAGAGCTTATAGAAAAGCTCAGAAACAGCAGAAACTAGGTGCATATCATGTTGGACAGGCTTTGTGTTAAAAATTTTGCTTTAATAGATGAGCTTGAGGTCGATTTTGGCAGCGGACTTAATGTACTCAGCGGTGAAACGGGCGCGGGAAAGTCTATAATAATAGGCTCTCTTAATTTTGTGCTGGGCGGAAAGGCTGACAAGGATATTATAAAGTCAGGCTGCGAAAGTACAGAGGTGTCTGCTCTTGTATATGTGGACAGCGATGAGCTTAAGGCAAGGCTCAGGGAATGCGATGTAAATGTTGACGATGACAATTACATACTCATAAAGCGCAGCTTTAATACAGGCGGCAAGTCCTCCTGCCGAATAAACGGCAGTACTGCCACGGTAGGTATGCTGAGGGAGATATCCTCATATCTTGTGGATATACACGGGCAGCACGATCATCAGTCACTTCTGAATCCCGGAAGTCATATAGTGATGCTGGATAAGCTTTGTTCAGACAGTTTAAGTGAGCCTATGGACAGGCTTTCGAAGTTGTATACAGAATATAAAGACATAAGCAGAAGACTTAAGGAAATTGACCTGAACGACAAGGACATACAGGATAAGGCAGACCTGTACAGGTATCAGATAAACGAAATAGAGACTGCCCATCTTACAGAGGGCGAGGACAGGGAGCTCAGCGAGAGAAAAAATATACTTCTGAGCAGCGAAAAGCTTAAGATAAGCACGGCTCATTGCCTGGAGGTGCTTAGCAGAGGCGACTATGCCGCTTTGGACAATCTGGGAGTGGCGGTAAGCGAGTTTGAAAGTATAGCTGCTATAGACGAAAGCCGCTCCGAGACCCTTGAGGCGCTTAACGACTGCTATTCCATACTTGAAGACACTATAAAGAGTATACGCAGCTATGAGGAGAGCATGGAGTACGATCCCTCCGAGCTAGACGAAATAGAGGAAAGGCTTCAGGTAATATACGAGCTTAAGAAAAAATACGGCAGCACGATCGAGGCTGTAAATTCATATCTTGACAAGATAAGCCAAAAGCTGGACGATATTGAAAACAGCGAGGCTCTTGCTCTTGAATACAGGGAGAAAAAGAAGAAAATCGAAAAAGAGATAAGAGAGATATGCAGCAATATCACAGCTATAAGAACAGCAGCCGCCAAGGATATAGGCGCTAAAATCGAGGAGATATTAAAAGAACTGAGTATGGAAAATGCCCGTTTCGACATTGTGGTATCTCCAAAGGAGGGCTTTGACGAAAAGGGCAGCGATACAGTGGAGTTTATGATATCTGCCAACAAGGGCGAGAATATGAAGCCTCTGAGCAAAATAGCGTCAGGCGGTGAAATGAGCAGGGTAATGCTTGCTCTTAAGACAGTACTTGCCGATGTGGATAATATAGATACGTTTATATTTGATGAGATCGATGCGGGCATAAGCGGAAGAACTGCCCAGAAGGTAGCTGAAAAGATGTGCCGCGTAGCTAAAAATCATCAGATAATATGTATAACACATCTTCCGCAGATAGCGGCTATGGCAGATAATAACTATCTTATAGAAAAAAGTGACATCGATTCGTCAACTGTTACAAATATTGTTGAATTATCCGGCGATAAGGTGTATAATGAATTAGCAAGGCTTATTGGCGGAGCGGAAATAACCGGAGCAACAATAGATGCTGCACGGGAAATGAAAATAATGGCTGACAGGCTAAAAGGAGAATGATTATGAAAAAGAAAATTGTTGCTTTTGCAAGCATTTTGCTTGCGCTTAGTATGGTGGGATGTTCCGGTAACAATACCAAGAAAATTGAAGAAATCGACAATGCTGCGCTTTTTGACGGCATATCAGAGGAAGCTCTTATCAATGGCGATGACTTCAACACTGTTTTCGGTACGGCTATGGATAGTGTGAACAGCGCTGATAATGTTACTATTTCGGCTGAAAATAAAGTTACGCTGGGAGAAGGCGAATCTGCTGAAAACACTGATTACAAAACAGAGGTAAAGATAGTCAAGGACGGAGATACAAGTACAGGTAGCTCCGTTATGGACAACAAATATAACGACGAGGAAAGCAAGATAACTGCTTACTACGATGGTAAAAAGCTTTACTTTACAACAAATGACGGTGACAAGATAGGCGAGGAAATGACCTTTGAGGACTTTATGTCAGTTGTAAACACATATTCCTTAAGCGTATTCCCCGACTGTATAGATAAGAGCGCCTGCATAGAGGGTAAGAACGGTGTTAAGGAATACTATATGTCATATAACCCTGTAGCTCTTGAAAACCAGATGAAAACAAATCTGGAGGCAAGCGGTCAGGGTATAGCAGACGGTGAATCCATGACAGTAAACTATTCCAACCTCTACGCAAAGGTTGCCGAGGACGGTACTCTTATGAATTATATATATGTACTGGACGCAAGCTACGCAAATGACAGCGGCGCTCAGCCCTACAAATATATAACCAGTGTAGACTGCACAAACAGAGGAAAGACAAAGGTAGATGCCGTTACAGACACAGACAGCTATATGACTACTGATGAATATACTCAGCTTCTTCAGGAGAGAATGGCAGCAGAGCAGACAACAGAGTCAGGCGCTGATGGGGCAACGGATACCGAAGAGGCAACGGCGGAAGAACAGCCTGCGGATACTACAGCCGCTCAGTAAATTTTATTGCGAAATAAATAAAAAATAGTTGACAAACTACAAAATTAGTGGTAAGATATTTCTTGTGTCGGGCGTAGCTCCGACACAAGAATATGCGCGCTTAGCTCAGTTGGTAGAGCAGCTGACTCTTAATCAGAAGGTCCGGGGTTCGAGCCCCCGATCGCGCATTTTTTAATTGAATATACGCGCGCTTAGCTCAGTTGGTAGAGCAGCTGACTCTTAATCAGAAGGTCCGGGGTTCGAGCCCCCGATCGCGCACTTTAAGGTCCTGAAATTCGGTTTATGTGAGTTTCAGGATTTTTTATGCATAAAACAGGAATAAAAATATTTCACATTAATATAATATATTGAGGTGAAATATATGGACAAAAGATATTATTCAGCAAGACACAGAAGAAACAGCAAAAGAAAGCATATAAATTACGCTGCGGAACAGACAGCGGCAAAGAGTACGTTCATACTAAGGCTCAATATCTGTCTTGGCATTGCTGTTATTGCCGTAGGCATATATAAGCTCAACAGTGATATTTCCTTTCATATGACAGACGGCATTACGAGGGTGCTTTCCCGCAGCACGTCCATCGACAGTATTAAAAGCTCTGCCGTTTCTGTTTTTAATTTCATATCCGAGGGCAGAAACATTGGCTTTCTTGCAAATCTTGGCGAGGATGTTGCCTTAAGCGATGAAAGTCTTGACTATATAGCAGAGAATGAAAACGCCTATTACAACAGGCAGAAAGCTCTGGAGTCTCCCTAGCGAGGCATGGATAACCCCCATTGATAACGGAGTTGTGACGGATGTATTCGGCTCAAGGGTAAATCCCGTAACAGGCAGGAACGAAAACCACAAGGGCATAGACCTGGGAGTGCCTTCAGGCACCGCCGCAAAGGCTGTAAAAAGCGGAGAGGTCATTGACTGCGGCTATTCGCAGAGCTATGGACGGTGGGTGAAGTATAAGACCTATGACAGCTACGAAATATTATATGCTCATTTAAAGGAGGTAGCTGTACAGAAGGGACAGAAAATAAAACAGGGAGATGTGCTGGCATATACGGGAAGTACAGGTCAGGCAACGGGTCCTCACCTTCATTATGAGATAATGTATGAGGGCAAATATCTGGACCCCTATGAATATTTAAACTGAGGGCGGAGGCAGAATTGAAAAGCAGCTTTTATATTAAATTCAGACCATCCTTTTTTGTATTAATATTACTTATGATTGCTCTAAGGTATTTAGAGCAATTTTTTATTGCGTATATTTTTATGATAATACACGAAATACTTCATATTGCCCTTGCAAGGGAGTACGGCGGCTGCGTAAAGGGTATCACATTTATGCCCGTGGGTCTGTCGGCGGATATACAGGGGCTTGAAAACATAAGACTTTCAAGAAGAATACTGGTTCTTGCCATACCCCCTCTTTTCAATATAGTATTCGGTATACTTTTCAGAAACAATATTGTCGGCAGGCTGAATATATTAATAGGGCTTTTTAATCTTATGCCTGTTTTCCCTCTTGACGGCAGCAGGCTTATGGTATGCGTAGGCGGATATATATGGGGTACTCTCAGAGCCAACAGATATGTTGCCAATATAAGCCTTGTCATATGCTGCACTCTTATACTTATGGGCTTTTTACAGATGGTGCTTATGAATTATAATATTTCACTTCTTCTGGCAGCCGTATATATAATCAGAGAAAGCAGGAGGTATGAGGAAACTACGGCATATTTCATATATAAAACCCTTATGACAAAGAAAAAAAGAATATATTCATGCAGGAGGATAACGGCGCCTTATGATATGGACATCAAAACAATAGTATACAGTCTGGGTATGGACTATTATACGGTTATAGAGGTGAGAAAGGACGGCATAATAGGAGAAATAACAGAGGACAGCCTGAGAAAATTTATTGAAAAAAAGGGTATTGATCATAATTTAGTTGATATTCTGACAAATATAAGCTATGATAATAAATAAGTAATAAATTCAACGGAGGAAAAAATGCTTAAGGAAATTTTGTTACAGGTCGAAAAGCCTGCACGATATATAGGAAATGAAATAAATATGGTCGTAAAAAAACCGGAAAAGGTAGATATAAGGTTCGCCTTCTGCTTTCCCGACGTATATGAGGTGGGTATGAGCCACTTAGGTTTGCAGATACTTTATTACTTCCTCAACAGAAGAGACGATACCTACTGCGAAAGAGTATTTGCGCCATGGTTCGATATGGAGGAAAAAATGAGGGAGAACAATATCCCTCTTTTTGCCCTTGAAACAGGAGATGCTGTAAAAAAATTTGACTTTGTGGGCTTTACTCTCCAATATGAAATGAGCTATACCAATATTATAAATATGCTTGACCTGGCAGGTATTCCCATATGGTCAAAGGACAGAAGTGAAAATGACCCAATTATAATAGCGGGAGGTCCCTGCGCCTACAATCCAGAGCCTCTTGCCGATATTATAGATATGTTCTACATAGGAGAGGGAGAGGTAAGCTATGACGAGCTTCTGGATATATACAGGGAGAACAAGAAAAACGGCGGCACAAAAGAGGATTTCTACGAAAAGGCATTGGCTGTAAAGGGTATATATATCCCTAAGTTCTACGATGTGGAATACAACGACGACGGCACTATAAAATCATTTAAGCCCAATAATGAAAAGGCGCCCTCTGTTATAAGAAAGGTAATAGTAAAGGATATGGATAAAGCCTTTTATCCCGACAAGCAGCTTGTGCCGCTTATTGAGACAGTACACGACAGAGTTACACTTGAGGTATTCAGAGGCTGTATAAGAGGCTGCCGCTTTTGTCAGGCAGGCTATGTGTACAGACCTGTCAGGGAAAAGAGTACGGACAGACTTTTAAAGCTGGCAGATTTTCTTATAGAAAATTCGGGACACGAGGAAATAAGCCTTACAAGTCTTTCCACAGGCGATTACAGAGGATTTAAGGAGCTTGCCGAGGGCCTTATTGAGAAATATGCCGACAATAAGATAAGCATATCTCTTCCATCTCTCAGGATAGACGCATTTTCTCTTGACCTTATGGAGAAGGTACAGGCTGTAAGAAAGTCGGGTCTTACCTTTGCTCCCGAAGCAGGCACACAAAGGCTTAGGGATGTTATAAACAAGGGCATTACAGAGGATGAGATATTAAAGGGCTGCCGACTTGCCTTTGACGGCGGTTGGACAAGAGTAAAGCTTTATTTTATGGTGGGACTGCCTACCGAAACAGACGAGGACCTTATGGGTATAGTACATCTTTCAGATGCCATTGTTGAAAAGTTTTTTGAGATACCAAAGGAGGAAAGGAAGGGCAGACCTATTTCAGTCACGGTAAGCTCTGCGTGCTTTGTGCCTAAGCCCTTTACACCGTTTCAGTGGACAGCCCAGTCTACCGTAGAGGAATTTATGAGAAAGCAAAGATATGTAAAGCATAATATAACCAGAAAACAGGTAAAATACAACTATCATGAGCCTGAGTTAAGCTCTCTTGAGGGTGTGCTTGCAAGAGGCGACAGACGCTCTGCCAGAATAATCGTAAGGGCATGGGAACTGGGAGCCAAGTTTGACAGCTGGAACGAGCTCTTTAAATATGATGCATGGGTACAGGCCTTTAAAGACACGGGCTTGTCAAGAGAGTTTTATGCCAACAGGGAGCGCAGCTATGATGAAATACTGCCCTGGGATCATATATCCATAGGCATAAGCAAGAGGTTCTTTATAGATGAAATGGAAAAGGCGAAGGCAGGACAGATAACACCTAACTGCCGCAGGCAATGCGCCCACTGCGGAGCAGCTTCCTTCGGAGGAGGTGTCTGCTTTGAATAATAATATAAAGTACAGGCTAGAATTTTCAAAGACCGACAGAATGATTTATATAGGACATCTGGATATGCTTAAATTCCTGCAGAGGACCATAAAGAAGGCAAAGCTGCCCATAGGCTATTCCTGGGGCTATAATCCTCATCAGCTTATAACCTTTGCGGTACCCTTGCCCTTGGGAATGTCGGGCGCAGGGGAGATAGTGGATATACAGCTTACTCATCCTATGGACTGTAATGAAATAAAAGATGCTCTCAATTCCAATCTTTCTCAGGGCATATCTGTGCTTAAGGTCGTGGAAATGGATTTCCATGATACAAGCTGCGCTGCTGCTGTGGCATGGGCAGATTATTACATTACATTAAACAAAAAGTTTGATGATATCCAAGGTACGATAAATTCTGTAATGGAGAAGAAAGAAATAAATATAGAAAGAGTAATAAAAAAGAAGGCAAAGACTGTCGATATACGGCCCTTTATAAGATATATAGAGGTCGATAATGACGGCGAAGTTACAGAGCTTTGCTGCAATATTGCTACGGGAAGTCAGGGCAATTTAAAGCCCGATGTACTTCTGGAATACATTTATTCCCTTATGGGAGAGGACTTTGATATTACAAAAACAGACATTCTCAGAGGTACTCTCTATACACAGGAGAAAGGAGTGCTTGTACCCTTATGTCCGTAAATAAAATATATGTGGACGCACTGTCCGAATTTTACAGAGCGGCTCTTGTAAAAGACGGTCAGCTTACAGAACTGATATTACAGGATAAAAACGAAAGTGTGCAGGCAGATAATATATATACGGGCAGAGTAGAAAAGGTACTGCCTTCGGGCATAGCCTTTGTAGATATAGGCTGCGGCAAGCCTGTGTTCCTGCAGCTTAACGACAATAAGGAAAGCAAGGAAATAAGGGGCATAAAGTCGGGACAGGAAATAACTTTGCAAATAATAAAAGAAGCATATGACGAAAAGCGCGCCGTTGCCACAACTGCTCTGAGCATAGCGGGAAAATATGCCGTCATGATGAAGAATGACGGTCAGACGGGAGTTTCGGCAAAGATAACCGACAATGAAATAAGACAAAGGCTCAAGGAGATCGGCGACAGATACTGCAAGGATGGCATTTCGCCTATTATAAGGACAAGCGCCAAGGATGCGGATATATCCGAGGTCATAAAGGAGCTGGAGGAGCTTTATACAAGGCTTGAAGCCATAATAGAAAAGGGCAGATATACAAAGGCGCCTGCCCTTATTTACGGCGAAAGCTCTCCCCTTGACAGAGTTATAAAGGACCTGTCCGACGATGACTGTACCATTGTAACCAATGACAGAGAGGGCTACGATAATTTCAGCAAGCGTTATAAAAATACAGTGCTGTATGAAGGAACTATACCTATATTCAGAAACTTCTTTATTGAAAAACAGATAGACGAGCTTTACGAAAGGAAGGTTTGGCTTAAGAACGGCGGTTATATAGTTATAGATGAAACCGAGGCAATGACAGTAATAGACGTGAACAGCGGAAAGGCTGCGGAAAGCAGGGATAATGCCAAGATCAATTTGGCTGCCTGTGAGGAGATCGCAAGGCAGATAAGACTGAGAAACATAGGCGGTATGATAATTGCAGACTTTATTAATACTAAGGATAAGTCAGAAAATGAAAAGCTTTTGGAATATATGAAAAAATGCATACTCTCCGACAGAGTAAAGGTACATGTGGTCGGTATGACAGAGCTTGGGCTTATGCAGATGACAAGGCAGAAAAAGAGAAAGCCTTTGAGCAGATATATATTTCACACTTGTCCTTACTGTAACGGAACAGGACATATAAAGAATGTAAGCTGCATATGTGATGATATCAAAAACCGTATAGCGGACATATTTGCGTCTACTGTTTACAATAAGGTAAGAGTATCTGCAAGCGAGGAAATAATATTCCATTTAAAGCAGGTCTGCGGAGATGTGGAAAGGCTTTTCAATAAGAAAATAGAATGCTGTGTAATAAAAACATCACGCTTTGACTATTATGAAATAGATAAATTTAAAGCCTGATATTTTTTTTGTAAAACTAAATAAAAAATTGACTTGACAGGGCAATTATGATATATTGATATTAATAAATTCTTAATAATTACCACAATGGAGGACGAGGTATGAAACGAAGTATTGCCTACATTCTTTCAGCAGCAATGATATTTTCATCAATTCCTTTTAGTACCTTTGCCGCTGAGAACACAGACACATATTCATCTGATGAAATTACAGAGCAGTATGATGCGCAGGAGGTTGGAACTGAATCGTATGACGATATGCAGGCTCAGGCATCTGCTGAGGCTTCGGAAGAGGATGATGCCTCACGCTTTGAAAAGGCGGGAGAGGGATATTATAAGGCAAAGACGACTCCGTGGCAGCTTGGCGCCTATCTCATTAATGATAACTTGTCCAAAGAATTGGAAAAATACAATAATAAATACCTTGTAGATGCCGAACATCGCGCAACGGTCAAAGACAGCAGCGGAAGTTACAATCCTTCTTGCTCTGCTGATCATTGTTATGATAAAAAATGGAACGGTCAGCATTGGGAAACAGCCGGCGGTGGAGTCAATATTACACCAAAGTTCTTAACCTTTACATTCGACAAGGAAGAGGAAATAGGCAGGATAATTTTCCGTGCCCGTTCAAAGGACGCACAGGGAAAGGGCTTCCCCAAGAAATATAAAGTTTATTATCAGGACGGCAATCAGTCAGATGATCAATTTAAACTTTGGGCTGAAGGCGGTATGGAAACCGTTACTATCGACCCTATTGAAATTTCTTTCCCTCAGAGAAAATTCAAGAAGCTTAAATTTGAATTTGTAGAGGCTAATCAGGATTGGGCGGCGGCTACAGAAATAGCCTTTTACAAATCCGAGCATGCCAAGGAGGACTATTCGGGACTTTTCCTTGATGATGCCTGCTCCGCTCTTGCCTATGGCATAAAGCTCAACGATGTTCTGACCCTTGAAAATCAGCTTGAACAATATCCCGAGCCTCTTAAGGGACTTATGAAGAATTACATAGAGGCTGCTTTAAGCATATTAAAGGTGCCGAACAGAGGAGCAAATATAACGGCTCCCATTACAATGAGCCAGAGGGGAAGCCAGTACGGAGATTTTGGCAGAGTGCGTACTACATATGTTATAGGAGGTCAGTACGACATTACGGGCTACTATGTACGCCCCGGCGAGACCTTTGGAGTCTATGCCAACTTTGACCCTAACGGTCCCACTCCAAGAGTAGTATTGGCAACGGCAAACCACTATCCTCAGAATTGGTATTACGGCTGGGAAGGACGTACTCTTTCCAACGGCTATAATGAATTTACCTGCGGCGAGGATATGAAGGGCTGTCAGCTTATTTATTTCTATAATCCCGCCATTCCTCAGGAGCAGGCTTTTCCGCCTGTAGCCCGTATAGTAGGCGGCACAAAGTACCCCGTATATCACTACTGTACAAAAGACCCGGAAAAGAGCGACAACGAGGAAGAATTTAAAAAATTTCTTGAGGAATATGTAAAGAAAACAAACCCTGTACACAAGGAAGAAGAAAAGGGTAATTATCTTTTCAACGTATGTGAGCTTGTGTCTGATGAGATCGTGCTTACCTCAAGCGCAACAGGTACACTTAAGGGAATGGAAATAGAAACTAAGGTCACGAATGCCGACGGTACTGAGAAAACCTATAAAGGTGTCAAGGACGCCATGTCCGAATGGACAAAGATGATGAACGAGCGTTACGCCAAATATCTGGGCTATAATATGACTGATCCTACAGACCCCGATTACAAACCAAGACCTGCATTCCTGTGGAGAGTATATACACAGGGCGCTGGCTGGGGCTGGGCTCAGAGCATATACGCAGGCATAAATGCAGGCGAGGAAAAAGATACAGACGCCTGGGATAGCGGAAACTATCAGTCCTTTGCATCAGCGGGAACAGTGCTTTCAGCAGGCTGGGGTACATACCATGAGCTTGGTCATGTTTTCGACAGTGGTCTTATAGGCAAGCCTGAATCCACGAATAACCTTATGGCTCTTATGTCCTCTATGGAATTTGGCATCGCTACCAGAATGGAAACTGACAACCGCTGGTATAAGCACTATTTAACAGGCTTGAATACGGGAGTTTTCCCGACTACGGATCTTATATTCTATCCTGCGACAATGATATTCCAGTTGGAAATAGCAAATAATCGTGGACTTTTTGACAAAACAAAGCTGTATCAGGATGTAGAGAGCGTATACGGCAATGCCTGCCGCTATGCACGTCAGCACATAAACGAAATAAACAGCCTTTCCTATGACGACAAACTGGCAGTATGCCTGTCTATGGGTATGGGTGTTGATCTCAGCGACTATTTCACAAGAATGGGACACCCCATAAGCGAAAGCGGACGCTGGCTGCTCCGTAAGCTTCCAAAGGAAACTCGCCCTCTGTATTACATCAACGATCGTACACTTAAGGGCGAAGGCTTTACAGAAGAACAGAAGTCAAAGAAACCGAATGCGGAAGTCAAAGTTGAACAGGGCAACGGCAGTGCAAAGGTCACAATAAAAATAGATGAAAAGACATATGCCCTGAACGATGATACCACAGAAAGAAATCTCCAGTGCTATGAGATAAGCCGTAAGGACATAACTCAGGAGGATTCAGAGTATAAATTCTGCGGTATTACGGGAGACGACCTGTCTACAAAGAATGTAAACGAGCTTTATTCCTTTGAGGACGCAGACGTTACACCGGGACACAGCTATAAATACAAGATAGTGCCATATGACTGTACAATGGAGCCTGCAAATACAAGCTTTGAGTCAGGAGAGCAGATCATTCCTAATGGTATTTTTGTTCCTCTTACATGGCTTGGCTTCCCCGGTACATCAGGTATTACATTAAAGGTAAATGAGAGCAAGGCTATACATTTGGAATATGCTCCTCTCAGCACCACCTATGACCTCAGCGCCTTAGAGTGGAAGAACAACTTCATTGACGACTTTACTATAAGCGACGATCCAGATCACCCGGGCGATCCTACATGGAAGCTTATAACAGCAAAGAAGCCTGTAAGCGGTACAATAAGAATAAGCGCAGGCGGTAAGGGCAGCGCCAATTATGCAAAGGGCTATGGCAAAGATAATAAGGGAAAATATCTGCAGGGACCTTTAGTAAAAGTTGATTATAAGATAAATGTTGTTGCAGACGCAAAGGCAACGGAGCTTAAGGGCGTAGCTATTGAAAATAAAAATGATGAATGGAATAAGGATGGCATAAGGCTTAAACCGGGGCAGAGCGTTCAGCTGATCGCAGCTCCCGTACCTGCAAATGCCGAGAATGTTTCTCCGATAGAGTGGAGTACAAGCGAGGACAGCAAGGAAGATGATGATAGCCATATCATTAATATAGACACAAACGGCAATGTTACTGCTCTTAAGGTGGGAGAAGCTACTGTCACTGCCACAGTCAGAAACACTGAGGACAGCAGCAAGACATTTACCGATGATATTAATATCATAGTATCCGATGAAGCTCCCGAATTGCAAGGAATAGAGATCGTTTCCTGGAATGAAGGCTCAGACAAATATTCATGTATATACAACGATTTGGAATCAGCGCATAAAATGACTGTTCAGGCTGTACCTTTCAATGCGCAGGTCAATGCCGATTGTGTAGACTGGACAGTAGAATCCGCCAGAGGTCTGCAAGAAGGAGATCCGGGATATGATCCGACTGTATATACAGATGATGTAAATGAAATGATCAAGACGTATTATCCAGAGTATAGTGTTAGATTTAACCATTTAGGAAATGGAAGAGAAACGCTTACTAACGTAGGCAGTCCTTTCCCTGCAGTTTTAACCGTTAAGGCTACATTATATTTTAAGTCTGTTGTTGATGAAAATGGAGAACTACTGCCCGAAACAGAAAGAGGTACGGAAATATGTACAGATACAATTGATGTTTTGGTCAGAACAGAGAACGAACCGCCTGCAAATGGAGTAAAGACTCTTACCATTGACAAGGGTACTGTTTCTATGAATGCAGATGAGGACAAGACAATTGAACTTAATCTTACTGCAGATCCGCCTGCGGCAAACGGAAGCGACCAAATAACATGGACTTCATCTAATCCCGATGTAGCAGAGGTCGAGCCTGTTTATAAGGAACCAGAAAATGTGGCAAAGGCTGCTGCTGTAGACGGCGGTGAAGAAGAAGCGCCTAAGAAGACTACTCAGAAGGCAATTGTAAATGCTAAAAAGCCCGGTACAACTACTATTACAGGTATCTGGGGCGGAAAGCAAAGTTCATGTGTAGTTACCGTAAACGGAAAAATTGAACTGACAGGCGTACACTTCAAGGTAGGTAAGGATGATAAGAAAGAAAATATAACTAAGGATATGACTGTAGGAGATACCTATCAGCTTATACTCTATCCCGATCCTATGGATGCCACTGATTTGAAGGATGTGGAATGGTCAAGCAGTAATTCAGGCGTTGCTACAGTCGATACAAATACAGGACTTGTTACTGCGCTAAGCGCGGGAACAGCGGAAATAACAGGAACAATTGCCCAGGAGAACGGCGGCTCACATTCACTTAAGTGTACTGTCAGTGTTAAAAACAAGGTAATACCTCTTGAAGGCGTTTCATTAAGCGAAAGCACTCACGATATGAAGGTGGGAGATACTGTAGATTTGACCCTTTCACCGCGTCCCCTCAATGCAAATGAAGGTCTTACCGATGTAGAGTGGAAGAGTAGCAACGACAGTATAGTATCCGTAAGTGATCTTCCTAACGAGGAAGGCGCTCGTGAGCATAAGGCTACCTTGACCGCAAAGGCTTCCGGCACTTGTACAATAAGCGCCAAAATGGGCGAATTTACAATGAACTGTACCGTCATAGTAGAAAAGGAAAAGGTTCCCGTAATATTGAACCTGTATAATACGAATAACGAGGATGTAACAAATACACAGGTGGATATGAAAGGCGCAAATGACAAGGTATGGCTTGACTGCCGACTGAACGGCATTACTGTAGGTAGCAATGATATCTACTGGAGCAGCAGTGATGAAAAGGTTGCAGGTGTAGAGCAGGACGGCACAATAACAGCCCTTTCGGAAGGCACGGCAGTTATAAGTGCTACATCAGCAAGTCATGGCTCTTCAGCGGAATGTACTGTAAACGTACTTAATAGCACTCCTGTAGCTCCTCCGACAAAGCCTTCACATCACGGCGAACATATTAATTATACTCTTGATACCGCAAGCGACTATAACGGTAGGGTGAATATAAGCAAAGCTGTTACAGACAGCGAAATAAATATCATTATAACACCTATAAATGGACAGATAACAAGCGAAGAGCTAAAGGGCTTTACACTCTATCTGGCAGAATATGCAAAGGATGTTGAAAGCACTGAAAAGGACAATAGCATAAGCAAAAATGTAACAGTCGGCACAGCAGCAACGGATGAGTACGGAAATGTTACTCTGACCGTTCCGAAGCCCGATACAGGCAACTATAAACTTATGCTGTGGGATCTAAAGCAGCGCCCCGTTATAGAAGAAATTACTTCTTTCTGATATGCTGTAAGGAGGTTTTTGATATGAAAAAAATTATTTCGGTTTTAGTGACTCTGACAGCGGTCTCTGTTATGTCGGCTGATATATATGCCGCCTCCATAACTATAAATAAAGCAGTAAAAACGGATAACAATATGGTTTCGGTCATGTGTACCGTGACCGATCCCGATCCCTATCAGGAGATAACCGTGATATCATGCGAGGCAAAATCTGTGGACTATTCAAAGGACTTGATTTATATTGACCAGTACAGGACGGAAATGTCATCAGTCAATAATACGTTCAGCTTTGAATTTTCGCCTGCGTCATGGGCGGAGCTTACCCAAAGCAATAAGATATATATTGTAAAAATAGGCGGAAGCGGTGTTGAAGAACCTGCGGAAATGGCTATCGTTTCTCAGGGCGGAACGGTATATGCTATAGGTGATATCAACGGAGACGGCACTATAGACAAAGAAGACGCAATACTTCTCTTAAAACATATATCCAACATCAAAAAACTAACACAGCCTCAGATCGATGCAGGCGATGTGAACGCAGATGATGTTGTTGATTTAAGGGATGTATCAAAAATCCTTAATGAAAAAACATCATAAAGGAAATGAAAAAAGGGAGAATCTGACAAGCAAGCAGTTCTCCCAACTATCACATTAAATATATCAACACAGGGGGCGGCTGCATTATTTATATAATGCGGCAGTCCCTTTTCATTGCATATCTTGACATTATTCATTATTCAATTTATAATGAATATAATACGGGGAAAATATAACTTATCTGAAGATAAAAATGGAACTTGTTCCGATTTTTATCGAAGATAAGTTACCGACACGTCAGTGAAGGTATTAATATTATTAGCAGAGGTGTACATATATGCTCAGAAAATTTGATACTGGAAAGCTAAAGGAAAAAAATGTAATTGCAACTATACTTGTTATATTACTTACGGCAATTATACTCATTATTTCAAATATTAAAATTACTCAGCTTACCAAGAACCGCTGTCTTGAAAGAATACAGGAAGTCGCCAATACCGTTATGGACAATGTTATAAGCAAAATGGCAAATGACAGCCGTATTCTTAATGCAGTTGCAGAAATTATCACTGTAGATGATGATTTTGATACAGCTACGATGCAGAAGATAATGGAGGAGTTTTCGGCTCTTACATCCTCACATAATATGAATTTGCTTCTGCCAGGCGACAAGGTCATTACAAGCAAAACCATAATAGACGGAAGGGGTAAGATATCTTTTGAGGACGAGGCGGCTCTGGGCGAACACGTTACAAACAGAATGATAAGCCTTATGGACGACAACCAAATGATAATACGTCATTTTGTGCCTATAATACAGAATGGCAAAACTGTCGCCATGCTTTATTCCTCAACAAATCTTAAAAAGCTTCCCGATGCGCTTAATATTAAAAATATGTATAACGGCAGCGCCAGCGTATATATCATAGACCGTGAAAACGGTGACTTCATTATGGATACATGGCATAAGGAGCTTGGCAATCTCAACAATATGGGTGTGAGAGAAACAAGAGGCAGTATTACCTTTGGTGATGTGATAAAGGATGTAACCGAGGGCAGATCGGGTCATGTACAGTTTCGTTCGGAGACCACCGGAGAATTTATGTATTTCTACTATATGCCTATAAAATATGATAACTGGAATATAGGAGATTCAGCGGATATAAACAAGTGGACTGTAGCCGTTACCGTTCCCGAAAGCGAGGCCTTTTCCAACCTCCATAATATAAGAAAGGTATGCTATGCCCTTTGTATGGCAGAGGCGATATTGCTTATACTCTATCTTGTATGGACAATGAAGAATACAAAGGAGACTCTTGAAAAGGCCGTGCTTGAAGAAAGACTTATAAAGGCGGAAAATGCCGAAAGGGCAAAGACAATGTTCCTTTCAAGTATGTCTCACGATATAAGGACGCCTATGAATGCCATTATAGGCTATACTACCCTTGCGGCTACCAATATTGAGGACAAGGAAAAGATTAAGGATTATCTGACAAAGATATTATCCTCAAGTAATCATCTTCTCAGCCTTATCAATGATATACTGGATATGAGCCGTATTGAAAGCGGAAGAGTGTACATAGAGGAAACAGAGTGTTCTCTGCCGGATATACTTCGCGACCTCAGAAACATACTTCAAAGTCAGATGAAGTCCAAAAATCTGGACTTTTATATGGACACTATAGACGTTCTGGACGAGGATGTATACTGTGATAAGCTTCACTTAAATCAGGTACTTCTAAATCTTCTGAGCAATGCCATTAAGTTTACACCCTCAGGCGGTTCCGTATCTCTTACAATAAAGCAGAAACACGGCGCTCCCGCAGGCTACGGTCTTTACGAAATAAGGGTAAAGGATACGGGCATAGGTATGAGTCCCGAGTTTGTAAAGAAAGTGTTTGAACCCTTTGAAAGAGAAAATACAACTACTGTAAGCGGTATTCAGGGTACAGGTCTTGGTATGGCAATTGCCAAGAATATTGTGGATATGATGGGCGGCAAAATAGAGGTGGAAAGCGAGCCTGACAAGGGTACGGAATTTATACTTACTATAGAGCTAAGGTTACAGAACGAGCCTAAGCAGGTCGAGATAATAAAGGAACTCAGCGGAATGCACGCTCTTGTTGTAGACGATGACTATAATATATGCGACAGTGTTACCAAAATGCTTGTACAGTTGGGATTAAGGGCTCACTGGACTATGTCCGGCAAGGAGGCTGTACTCCATGCAAAGCAGTCCATAGAGCTTGGTGATGAATTTGACGCCTATATCATTGACTGGCAGATGCCCGATCTGAGCGGTATTGAGGTAGTAAGGCAGATAAGAAAGGAAATAGGCGACAAGGTGCCTATTATAATACTTACTGCATACGACTGGTCAAATATAGAAGAAGAGGCAAAAAATGCAGGTGTTACAGCCTTCTGCAATAAGCCTATATTCGTTTCTACATTGAGAGATACTCTTCTTTCTGCCATAGGTGATTTTAACCAGCAGGCAGATGAGGAGGACACTATCCCCACAGTATCAGATGATATAAAGGGCAAGAGGATACTTCTTGTTGAGGACAATGAGCTTAACAGCGAAATAGCCGAGGCTATACTTACCGAAAGCGGTTTTATCATTGAAACCGCAAATGACGGTACGGTGGCTGTGGACAAGGTCAGAAGCTCAGAACCCGGATATTACGATCTTATACTTATGGATGTACAAATGCCTGAGATGAACGGCTATGAGGCTACAAAGGCTATAAGGTCTCTTGACAATAAGGCTCTTGCATCAATACCCATTATTGCAATGACGGCAAATGCCTTTAACGAGGACAGGGAAGAGGCGCTCAGAAACGGTATGAACGACCACGTTGCAAAGCCCCTTAATATGGAAAAGCTTTTCGATGTGCTTAATAAATATCTCAGATAATTAAATGGGCTATCGCATTACTAAAATGCGACAGCCCATTTCTGCGTGTCGATAAAATCGACACGCTTGCAAGAAATGCCTAAAGACATTTCTTGCAGTTAGCTAAGGTAGGGACCAGCCGTGTTTACTTATATTTTGGCAAGTGTGCAAAATATAAGTAAAGTCCCTGTCCTCGGAGGAAGTGAATTCCTCCTGCGGATTAAAGTCTGCGACGCTTTTTGCAAGCTGTTCTTTATTTTAATTCATATTTACGGTTAAAATATTGTTTTTTCGGCAGCCCATTTTTAATTATATCCAAAATCAAATGTTTATTTTAGAATTTAATTTCCTTTCCCTCTTTCTGCCACTCCATATATTCGGCTGTAGCGGCAAAAAGCACATCGCCTGAGGAATTGATAGCGGTTTCAAGGGAATCCTGTACAACACCTATTATAAAGCCTATGGCAACTGCCTGCATTGCTATGTCGTTGCTTATGCCCAGAAGTGAACAAGCCATAGGTATGAGAAGGAGGGAGCCTCCTGCCACACCTGAGGAACCGCAGGCGCCTAATGTAGCTATAACGCTTAAAATAAAGGCTGTGGGAATATCCACCTGAATACCTATGGTATTGGCAACAGCCAGTGACATAACTGTTATCGTAATTGCAGCGCCGTCCATATTGATAGTAGCGCCGAGAGGTATAGATACGGAATACATATCCCTGTCAAGCCCCAGCTTTTCGCAAAGAGCCATATTTATAGGTATGTTTGCGGCGGAGCTTCTTGTGAAAAAGGCAGTAAGACCGCTGTCCTTGAAACATCTGAAAACCAGGGGATAGGGATTTCTCTTCAGACATATAGCCGCAATAAGAGGATCAACTATAAGAGCAACAGCAAGCATACATCCTACAAGGAGGGCAAGGAGCTTGCCATACTGTGTGAATATGCCCAAGCCGTTTTCTGATACAGAATTATATACAAGACCCATTATACCAAAGGGTGCGAAATTAATTATCCACTGTACAGCCTTTGTAACGGCGCCTGCCACATCCTGCATAACTGTTTTTGTATGGTCGTTTGCAATATGCTTGAGAGCAAGACCGAGTATAACTGCCCATGTAAGTATACCTGTATAATTGGCATTTGCCATAGCGTCTACAGGATTAGATACCATATTCATCAAAAGCGTGTGAAGTACCTCGCCTATGCCGTTAGGCGCAGCGCCTTCGGCAGCCTCAGAAAGAGTTACAGTTACAGGGAAAAGCTTACTTCCCACTACAGCCACAAAGGCAGCCATAAGTGTACTGAGCATATACAGGAATATAACCGTTCTGAACCTCTTTCCTATTCCTTCACCTGCATTGGCAAGAGAGCTTATTACAAGTACAAATACAAGTATTGGCGCTATAGCCTTTAATGCACCGACAAAAATATCTCCCAAAAGACCCAGACCTATATTCGGCAGTGTAAGAGCAAGCACCGAGCCGATTATAAGCCCTATGAGTATTCTGATAATGAGGTTGGTTTCACAATATTTTTTCCATATTTTTTTCATTGTCTTTCTCCTTCTCTTTAGTATGATAATTAATTATACTACTTTTTTTATGCTTTGTCATCTTATTTTTTAAGATTGCTGTAATTTACAATATGTGATATAATTTTTTTTATAATATAGATATGAGTAAAACATCCAAAATCAGCCTATTGTAAAATTAAAAAAAGGCAAGCAACTGAAAGCAGGCACAA
>CANQBJ010000012.1 GCA_947589665.1 uncultured Clostridia bacterium | reverse complement strand
AAGTTTATATAAAAATAGCTGTGAACGGGGCTGACTGAGAGGTCGAACCTATTCATATAAACAGAAATATAATGCGACAATCCTTACTTATATACACAATTCGTATCAAATATAAAACACCGATTTTCGCACACAAAAAGAGAGAGTCCTTTCGGACTCTCTCAATATTTGTAAATGAAGTTGATTACTCGGCAGCTGCCTCAGTAGTTACCTCAGTTTCAGCCTCGGCAGTAGTTGCCTCAGCGTCAGCCTCAGTAGCCTCAGTAGTCTCTTCTGTTGCGCCCTCTACTGTAGTAGCTTCAGCGTCATCAGAGCCTTCTGCTGCTTCGTCAAGAACCTCGCTATTAGCCTGAGCAGCCTTCATCTGCTTAGCTAATACTTCAAGTGCATAATCATAATTCTTACTGATCATAACAGCCATTTCTGCTCTGTTGATGAATCTCTCAGGTTCTGCATATCCACCCGGAGTACCTACTATGATACCTGCATCAGTTAAGAATGCGCAGTATGGAGCTGCCCAGAAGGAAACATCATTAGAGTCAATGTACTTGTTAAGTACATCCTGGCTAGTGCTTGTTACATCCTCACCTAAGTACTCAAGAGTCTTAGCAACGAGAACGAACATTTCTTCTCTTGTACAGTACTGCTCTGGCTTGTAGTAGTTATTACCATAACCGCTTAAGATACCAGCATTGTAACCAATGAGAAGATCGTTATAGTAGTACTTGCTTGTATCAACATTATCATAGAAGTTCTTTGGAGTAGAGCTTACGCTAAGACCAAGAGCTCTATTGATAAGGACAGCAAAGTCGCCTCTTCTGCATGGAAGTGCAGGACCATACATTCTGTCGCCAATACCTGTAATGATACCTAAGCCGGCTAATCTGTTAATAGCATCCTTAGCCCAGCCGTAGTTATCGATATCAATAAATCCATCGAATGGCTTCATCTCTGTAGGAGGATTAATGCTAATGATATTGCCGTTTACATCCTTAGTTACACCCTCAGGTGCCTCTTCAGTAGTAGCCTCAGGAGCAGCCTCAGTTGTTGTAGTAACACGTCTGTGACCGCCGCCACCGCCGCCACCTGGGCCTGGGCTTGGGCTAGGTGTAGTTGTAGGTTCAGTTGTACCTGGCTCTGTAGGTGGCTCTGTAGGTGGCTCTGTAGGAGTAGTTCCGCTTGCAGAGATAGTTATAGAACCATTATCCTTAGCACAGTCAACTATAGTTGTACCGTTACCTACTGCAACTGACTCTATGGTAATCGGATATACATCCTTATCCTTAGGATCAGCAGCTGTAAATGTAACTGAAAGTACATCTGCATCCTTTGTAATAGGTGCATTGTAAACTGCTGCTACCTTAACTATACCGATCTCAGCTGCAGTCTTAGTGCCGTCTGCAAGATTCTGGTAATCAGGATCTGCTGCAGCAGGAACATACTTAAGCTGATCGTCAGCATTTGAAAGGTCCTTATTATAATCGCCTAAGATTTCAGCGCTTGTAGCCATGATCTTAGAAGGATCATACTTGAATATTACAACATAGTTAGAAACTGGAGCTGTAACATTTGTAAGCTTGAATGTAACAGGAACGCCTGCCTTAGCTGCATCAGCCTTAACAGTTACGTCTGCACCGTCAAGAGTTAAATCTGTCTCAGGTGGAGGTGTAGGCTGATTCTTACCAACTGACCAGCTACCGCCTGTAACAGAGATAACACCTGTAGTTGTCTGCTTCTGTACCTTGATTCCTGATAACTTAGCGCCTATTGCGTCCGGAGCATTATAAGTACTTGTCTCACCATTTACTGTAAGTGTAACATCACCGGTTACAGTGTTGATATCAACGGAAATAGTATTATCGCCAACAACAAGCTGACCAAATGGTATATCCTTTGCATCTGCATCCTGCTGACCATCAACATATACCTTACCTTCGGTATCCATCTTGATCTTTGCTACGCCTGCAGCATCGGTTGTTGTACCGCCAACAGCGCTTTCATATTTCTGAGTAACAATGAATGTACCCTTCTTTGATGTAAAGGCATCTAAGCTGAAGGCAACATCAAAGTGAATGTTTTCTCCTGTTACTTCTACCTTGTTGCCGTTTTCATCTACAAAGTACATTGGTAAATTAGCAGAATCTGTAGGTGATACTACAACAGGAGCATCCTTAGATGGAGCTGTACCGTCAGCCTTAGTTATACTACCGTTTTCAGGAGTCTTAGCCGGTGCGCTGCCAACTTCCCAGTTGCCATCTGTAACGCTGATAACACCTGTAGTTGTCTGCTTCTGTACCTTGATTCCTGATAACTTAGCGCCTATTGCGTCCGGAGCATTATAAGTACTTGTCTCACCATTTACTGTAAGTGTAACATCACCGGTTACAGTGTTGATATCAACGGAAATAGTATTATCGCCAACAACAAGCTGACCAAATGGTATATCCTTTGCATCTGCATCCTGCTGACCATCAACATATACCTTACCTTCGGTATCCATCTTGATCTTTGCTACGCCTGCAGCATCGGTTGTTGTACCGCCAACAGCGCTTTCATATTTCTGAGTAACAATAAATGTACCCTTCTTTGATGTAAAGGCATCTATGCTGAAGGCAACATCAAAGTGAATGTTATCTCCTGATGCCTCTATCTTGTTGCCGTTTTCATCTACAAAGTACATTGGTAAATTAGCTGAATCTGTAGGTGATACTACAACTGGAGCTTCCTTAGTTGGAACTGTACCGTCAGCCTTAGCAATCTTACCGCTTGTAGCAGTTACCGGAGGCTGTGTTGAGTCTGCAACTTTTATTTCAGCACCCTTGTAGTCTGCAATCGTAAGCTCAGAAACTTCTTCAAGACCATCGCTCTTTACAGTATTAAGAGTATTGAATTTAATATCTACATTTGAAGTACCCTCAGCCTGAGCTATAAATGTTAATGTAAATAATGTACCCTTCTCTGTTGTGTATACAGGAAGCACTGTACCATCAGCAACGCCTTCTACATCCTTGAAGTCATTGTTATCAAAAATACAATGTGCAACCTTGATCTTACCTAATTCAGCCTGAGTCTTAGTGCCGTCTGCTGCGTCACCATAGTCGGAATCGCCTGCTTTTGGAGCGTCCTTAAGCTGTGCGTTGAAGTTTGCTGCATTGCTTGCTATAGAATCATGCTTATTGCCTGCTGCATCTTCTATAGCACCCACGATCTTAATATCGCCGTCTTCAAAGCCATTATCCTTAGGCATAAGAACTGCAGGATCATATGTGATAAATGCTGTGTAATTGTTAAAGTTATTAGTATCGGAAAGACCTTCGATATTGAAGCTTACCTTAACTTCGTCGCCGGCCTTTACCTCGGTCTGATCTGCAACTACATTGAGCTTAACTGTATCTGTTTCCGGATCGCTAATTGCTTCTCCGTTGATCTTGGCGCTTAAGCTCTTTATAGTAGTAGTTCTTGTACTCTTCTTATTGAACTTAATACCTGCAACGCTTGTAGACTTAAGATCAATAGGTGTTTCTACACCATTAATAGTAACTGTAGCATTAGTTGCTGCTATTGAAGCTACAACTGGATCTGCTGTCTTTATTCTGATAGATACAGTATTATCGCCAGCAACTAATGGAGCGCCAAGAACTGTACCAGTTGGTGACTCATAGTGAACTGCGCCGTCATCGCCTAAGCAGAACTTATCTACTGCGCCTAATTCAGTAGCTGTAACAACATCGGGCTTAACCTGCTGAATGCTGAACATTTCGCCTGTGCCGCTTACCTTATCAAGAGCGAATACTACATCTAATGTAACATCGCCTGTATATTTCTGAAGCTTACCGTTGCCGCCTAAAGCGATAACTGTATTGGCTGCATCAGCATTTTCTACAGTTGCAGCTGCTGTATCGGAAAGCTGACTTGAGAAATAATAGCAGCCTGCTTCATTTGGTGTATAGTCAAGTTCATCTACCTTGCCGCCTTCGCCGCCTGTGCTTGGACCAGGACCTGGCTCAACAGGAGCTGCTGTTGAAACTTCAGGATCGGGATCAACTACAGGTGCTGCTGTTGAAATCTCGGGATCGGGCTCAGTTGAAGCACCGTTTATAGTTACCTTATATGACTTGAATGTTATAGTTCTGGTACTCTTCTTATTAAACTTAACACCACAAACAGAATCTAAGTCACCGTCTGTGAAATCAACTGCTTTACCGTTGAATGTAAGAGTACCCGCCTTAGTCTCTGTGTTGTAATGAAGAGTAAGCTTGTTGTCGCCTGTTGCAAATGTGCCTGCTGCATCGCCTGTATCGCTGCTCTTTGAACGAACGCATGTACCGTTGTTGTCAGTCAGTCTTAAAGCGATAGTATTTGAATCTGCAAGCTGTGTTCCATTTAATGTCTGGAATGTAAGTAATGTACCTGTACCATTTGGTTTATCTGTTGAGAATTCCATCTCAACTGTGATATCGCCCTTGTAAAGATCTAACTTACCGTCAGCGCCTGATAATATCTTAGTATTAGCAGGATCAGCATTTGCTATTACAACGGGAGCTGTATCTAATTCAGGAGTATAGTGCTCGCCAGCTGAAAGAGCATGGTCAACTGACTCAACGCTGCCGCCCTGTCCGCCTGTGCTTGGACCGGGAGCAGGAGCTGCTGTTGAAACTTCGGGATTTGGCTCTGTTCCACCTGCTGCCGGTGTAACGCCAATGTAATAAACTCTAACGCCTCTGTCTCTGGTGGCATCTAAAGGTGAATATACCTTGTATGTACCTGCAGGAACATTGCCCTTCCAAGTCTGTACATTCTTTTCAGTACCTGCTACAACGCCGCTGTCTTTATCAGAATCAGCGGTTATTTCCCTGATAGCCCAAGCTGACTCTTTGTCGCTGCCTGTACTGCCAAGGTAAAGTATAACGTCAGATGCCGTATCTACTGTAAACTGAATAGAACCTTGATCTGCCTTTAATATTTCGATTCCATTGTTTTTGCCACTGGTGCTTACTCTGTTCTCAACTTTATCAACCACACTAAAGAATGGGTTAGTTGAAACATAAGTATCATGATCCGCGCCTATAGTGGCATCTTCATAGCTGAGCTTCTGTGTAGCTGCTGCAACGTCCGCAGGAACTGCCGCTAAATCCTCAACATCTGAATCAACGATATCATCAACAACCGCTGATGCAGCTGAGATAACATCGTCTGCGCCTGAAACGCCTAAAACGTCTGCATTAGCAGATATCATGTTCGTAAACATTGCTGAAACCAACATAACAAAAGCTAACACACGGCTTATAGTTCTTTTAGTAGAACCATTTTTCATGTTAAAATTCCTCCTTTATTTATTTGTGTTTGAATATCCTAAGTGGAGAAATGTGCATACTTTCTCCTAAGAATATTATACAACTAGAATTATATAGTGTTTTCGTCAAAAAGTCAATTTCTTTTTTGAAAATATTTATTTCATTAATACACAAATATCTTCCATTATTTTTGTAGGCTTGCCCTAAAAAAATTTTTTTTGACTTTTTTTTGAGCATTTTTTACAAAAAAATAAGCTCCTGTTAGGGGCTTTTTGGGTAAATTGCACTTTGAACTTTTTGTGAATGTTTGTTTGCGCTCTTTAGAAGAGGTAAAGGTAGAAGAAGAAGAGAACGACCCTTCCACCATGCTGCGCATGGTCCCCCTCCCCTTGCGAAGGGGAGGTCATTTACCGCAAGGCTGTGACCACAGTTTAGTTGTTGTTTTTCTAAGTAAATAAGCGACTTTAAAGGGCATAAACCTAAACTTCCCCTTCGCAAGGGGAAGTGGCAGCCCAACCATTTCGTTGAATTTAAAATACATTTGCGTTGGGCTGTCGATAGGGTCGAGTTATTGAGATAAACACAAATTTAATACAACAACCTTTACATTTTCATCTTATAAAAATAAGTGCTGCTTTGATTTCAGCAGCACTATTTATCATATCCCCCTAACCATATTAATATGGGCGATACCCGCTTCCATATAAACATCGCCGTATTCCTTAAAGCCCAGTTTTTCGTAAAAGCCCTTTGCTCTTGTCTGGGAGTGAACATATACCGTATCGAAGCCCTTTTCGCCGCAGCGGCGCATAAGCTCTTTGACGATAACGGCGCCATAGCCCTTGCCTCTTTCCTCCTTGACGCAGGCGATCCTGCCTAAGGTCGCCTCTCCCCTTGCGCCTACTATGATCCTGCCTGTGGCAACAGGCTTTTTTGGGGAATTGGGGGGTTCTTCTATTAATAATACAACGCTTTCACTATGCCTATCGCTTCCGTCAAAGTCCTCCTCTGGCAGTACGCCCTGTTCATCGCAGAAAACCTTTTCTCTTATGCTCCTTGCATAGTCCGAAAGCTCATTTTTATACCACTTGAATTCCACAGCATCACTTCCTTTGCGCCATAAATCCCACACCGAAATATACTCCTTGTGGGGATATGGGCATTATTTGATTATATCCACATATCTCTTAACGGCGTCCTTCCACTGGGGAAGCCTGCCAAAGCCATTCTCCGAAAGCTTTTCCTTACTCATTCTGCTGTTTTCGGGGCGCTTTGCCTTAGCGGGAAATTCGCTGCCGCTTACGGGAGTGACCTTTACATCCATACCCGCCGCCTGGAATATATAGCAGGCAAATTCATACCAGGAGCAAAAATCTCCCTCATTGGTAGCGTGATAAATGCCGTATTTTTCGCTTTCCGCCATATCCGCAAGAAGCACCGCAAGGTCATAGGTATAGGTAGGAGAGCCTACCTGATCATTCACAACGGATACGGCGCCTCTTTCCCTGCCTAATCTCAGCATAGTCTTAATAAAGTTTTTGCCGTTTACTCCGAATACCCATGCTATCCTTACTATAAAGAACTTCTCAAGGTATTCCTGTACCGCCTGTTCGCCTTCATACTTAGTAAGTCCGTATACATTAAGGGGGTCCGCCTTATCCTCTGGCTCCCAGGGACGCGTACCCTTTCCGTCAAATACATAGTCCGTGGAAATATATATCATCTTGGCGTCTATTTCTTTACAGACCCTTGCAATATTAGCGGTACCGTCCTTATTTATGCGGCGGCAGACATCAATATTGTCCTCGGCATTGTCCACAGCCGTATATGCGGCGCAGTGAATAACTGCGTCGGGCATATATTCCTTTATTGTTTTTTCAACAGCAGTGCTGTCTGTAATATCCATATTGTCAACATCTGTGCCAAAGGTGTTGTGTCCTCTTTTTTCAAGCTCATTTACAACATCATGCCCCAGCTGTCCATTTACTCCTGTTACAAGTACCTTCATTTTATCTGCCCTCATACATTTTTTTGTAATATTCACGATATTCGCCGTTTATGATGTTCTCCCACCACTGTCTGTTGTCCAGATACCACTGTATGGTTTTCTTTATGCCGTCCTTAAACATAGTTTCGGGAAGCCAGCCCAGTTCATTGTGTATCTTTGTGGGATCAATGGCATAGCGCATATCGTGTCCCTTTCTGTCAGTAACATAGGTAATAAGGCTTTCGGGCTTGCCCAATTCCTTACATATTATCTTTACTATGTCTATATTCGCCATTTCGTTATGGCCGCCTATGTTGTAGACCTCTCCGACACTGCCCTTGTGTATAATAAGGTCGATAGCCCTGCAGTGATCCTCCACATAGAGCCAATCCCTTACATTTTCGCCCTTGCCGTATACGGGAAGAGGCTTGTCGTTAAGAGCATTTGCTATCATTAGAGGTATAAGCTTTTCGGGGAAATGATAGGGGCCATAGTTATTTGAACACCTTGATATGGTCACAGGCAGGCCAAATGTCCTGTGATATGCCTGAACAAGCAAATCCGCAGATGCCTTTGACGCACTGTAGGGACTTGACGTGTGTATAGGCGTTTCCTCGGTAAAGAAAAGATCGGGCCTATCAAGAGGCAGGTCTCCGTATACCTCGTCTGTAGACACCTGATGATAGCGCTCTATACCGTATTGCCTGCAGGCGTCCATCATTACCTGAGTACCCAATATATTGGTCTTAAGGAAAATGCCGGGGTCCTCAATAGAGCGGTCTACATGGCTTTCCGCCGCAAAGTTCACGACTATGTCGGGCTTTTCCTCTTCAAATATCTTGAATATAGCATCTCTGTCCGCAATATCCGCCCTTACAAACTTAAAATGCGGGTTATCCATAACGGGAGCAAGAGTTTCCATATTGCCTGCATAGGTCAGCTTGTCCACACAGAGTATGTCGTAGTCCTTATGCTCCTTAAGCATATAATGTACAAAATTTCCGCCTATAAAGCCGGCGCCGCCTGTAACAAGTATTTTCATTATAATAGCCTCCGTCAATACAAGTATTTATTATCCACAACATTCTTAAGATGCTGACCATAGGCAGACTTGCCGTAAGCCTCGGCA
The DNA here is from genome assembly GCA_947589665.1 of uncultured Clostridia bacterium. Classification (GTDB taxonomy): domain Bacteria; phylum Bacillota; class Clostridia; order Lachnospirales; family CAG-274; genus CANPXH01. The sequence continues at coordinate 38,129 of CANQBJ010000012.1, read as the reverse complement.
GCCTCCATAAGCTGTTCCTTGGTTATCCAGCCGTTTTTATAGGCTATTTCCTCAATAGCGGATATCATAATGCCCTGTCTGCCCTCTATGACCTTTACAAACTCTCCCGCCTCGTTAAGAGCGTCTACAGTGCCTGTGTCAAGCCATGCATAGCCCCTGCCGAGAGTTATGACATCAAGAGAGCCCTCCTCCAGATACATTCTGTTAAGATCTGTTATCTCAAGCTCTCCCCTCTTGGAAGGCTTTACCCTTTTTGCCTTTTCCACAACGGTGCTGTCGTAGAAATAAAGCCCCGTCACACAGTAGTTTGACTTGGGGTGGGCAGGCTTTTCTTCTATAGATACAGCCTTGCCGTTCTCGTCAAACTCCACAATGCCGAAACGCTCAGGGTCGTTTACATAATATCCGAATATAGTAGCGCCCTTTTCCTTTGCCGCCGCCTCTTTAAGATGCCTTGAAAGATTGCTGCCGTAAAAAATATTATCCCCAAGCACCATGGCACAGCTATCGCCTGCTATAAATTCCTCTCCTATTAAAAATGCCTGAGCAAGTCCGTCGGGACTGGGCTGAACCTTATAGCTCAGATTAATACCAAATTTTGAACCATCGCCCAGAAGCCTTTCAAAATTAGGCAGGTCCACAGGTGTGGATATTATAAGTATATCCCTTATCCCCGCAAGCATAAGCGTGGAAAGAGGGTAATATATCATAGGCTTGTCGTATACGGGCAAAAGCTGTTTGCTCGTTACCATTGTCAGCGGATAAAGCCTTGTTCCGCTGCCGCCTGCCAACACTATTCCTTTCATAATAAATGCCTCCTTTGTAAATTATAATAATTTTACCATATGACAATTTTACAGTCAAGCCAATATTGACTTTGGCAAAAATATGGTGTATCATTGAATATAATAAATAAGAATTGGAGAATAAGCTGTATATGAATGATTATAATAACAATGAGGATAAAATTGAAGAAATTCTGCCCGATGAAATAGAGCCTGCAGAGGAAGAGGGCTTAGACAGCGATATATATGAGGATATCGAAGAAGAGGACGGCGGGGTATTGGCTGAGATATTAAGCTGGATAAAGACCATAATCGTAGCCGTGATCGCAGCGTACCTTATCACCCACTTTATAATAGTAAATGCCAAGATACCCTCTGCCTCAATGGAAACTACCATTATGACAGGGGACAGGCTCATAGCCAACAGGATATCCTACTATATTAATTCGCCTGAGCGCTTTGACATAGCTGTATTCAAATTCCCCGATGACGATAATGTACTGTATATCAAGAGAGTAATAGGACTTCCCGGAGACAAGGTGGATATACGCGCCAACGAAATATATATAAACGACAGTGCGGAGCCTCTTGAGGACAGCTTTGTAAACGGTCAGATGGACACAAACGATGCCGTATATACCGTACCCAAGGCAGGAGACAGCATAGCAGACTTTGCACAGTACATAGAGGATACAGGCATCTACGATAAGGACGGCGACGGACTTTTCGACGAGAACTGCTACTTTATGATGGGTGACAACAGAAACAACTCCGCAGACTCCCGTTTCTGGAGAAACACCTTTGTGCCTGAAGGCTATGTACAGGGCAAGGCAATATTCAGATACTTCCCATTCAACAAAATGGGTGTGATAAAAAACAATTTTTAATAAATTTATGAAAAGGAGAGATATACTATGGCAAAGACAATTTCAAAGGATATGATAATAAGCGATCTTATTATGGTAGACAGAGGTATCATACCTATACTTATGAGCGCAGGTATGCACTGCATAGGCTGTCCTTCAGCCCAGGGCGAAACTCTTGAGGAAGCCGCAATGGTACACGGTATGGATGCCGATGATATCGTGAACACTATTAACAGCTATCTTGCAGATAAGTAAAAAAGGATATATTAAGTTTTTGTTTAGAGGAATACTGACCTCTCCACCGCCTATCGGCGTCAGCACTTTCGGCTTTGCCGAAAGCCGACCTGCGGTCTATCAGAACTTTTACCTTCGGTAAAAGCGATACTTCGTATCGTCGGATAAATCTTTCCGATTCAATTCCGATAAATCTTTCGGTGCAATGTCCCCCTCCCCTTGCGAAGGGGAGGTCATTTACCGCAAGGCTGTGACAGCATTTTAGTTGTTGTTTTTATAAGTAAATAAGCGACTTTGAAAGGCGCACACCTAAAGCTCCCCTTCGCAGGTTCAGCACTTTTGCCTTCGGCAAAAGCGATACTTCGTATCGGCGGATAACTTCTTCCGCTGCAATGGAGCTGTCAGCCGCGGCAAAAGCTTATATAAAAATAACTGTGAGCGGGGCTGACTGAGAGGTCGATACTAATACAAACAAAAACAAATGATGGGGTCATTGCATTAAATCAATGGAATGACCCCGTTTTTTGTGGTAATATTCAGTTATATCTGCGTTTATAAGTCTGCTTATCATCGGATATATGCACTAAGACCAAGACATAACGAAGTGAAGCCAAGGTGCGCCGCTGCCATATGAACGATCCGCTAAACATTATTTCCGATATTATAAATCTTAAGACCTTTCTTTGCTGCATAATTGACTGTATATGACGTTCCGCCCTTTTTCCCTGTAAAATAGCATACACAGCAACTGCTGTTATTTACAAGATGTCTGTTTCTTTTTTGCATACATCCTTCATAATAATTTTCAGAAACATATACGTATTTATCACATCTGTTTTTTATTTTATTATAAACATCAATATCTTTCTTATTCCAGCCCTTTATCTGATTTACACAAGGTAAAACAAGAATTAATCTTATCCATGAATATTGTTTTTTTAAATTAAGCACCGTCTGTGCCGCAATAGTATCAAACCCAAGTGCGCCCCCTGTTCCAAAATATCTATATCCTTTATTTATCAACATAGTTACAATTTCATTTAATTGATTAACAATATATTTATATTGATTTGCAGGAATATACCTATGTCCGGTAAAGCAGCAGGTTTTTTCGATCATAATTATCACCTGACTATTCAAAATATTTACATAAAGTAATTTTATCTAATTATTTTAGATATGTCAACAATAATTAATGAAATGTTTAGTTATAACATAGAGCTGTATATAGTACAATTATATACAGGAGGATGAATATTATGACAAAGGAACAGTTTATAGAAAGATTGATACAGCTTAGAATGAACAAGGGCGTATCTGCAAGGGATATGAGCCTTTCCATAGGTCAGAGTGCAGGCTATATCAACAATATAGAAAATGGCATTAATCTGCCCTCCATGACTGTGTTTTTCTATATCTGCGACTATCTTGGAGTATCTCCTGCAGAATTTTTTGATACGGCATCAAATAACCCTGTCAGTATAAACGAGCTGATATCTGCAGCTAAGAGGCTCAGTTCAGAACAGCTTAACACCCTTATAGCCCTTGCCAAAGGACTGAAATAACCTTTATATATGATTTTTCTTAATTTTCCTAAATTTTTCTTGACAATAAAATTCCCTTGTGTTACTATGATAAAGACGCGTATCGTCTTTTTTTTGTATGCAGAAAATTTAAATTAAATTATTTGAAGAGAGGTGGAAGTCTTGAGAACAAGAATTACATTAGCTTGTACAGAGTGTAAGCAGAGAAACTACGACACTATGAAGGACAAGAAGGAGCATCCGGAGAGGATGGAGACTAAGAAGTATTGTAGATTCTGCAAAACACATACTTTACACAGAGAAACTAAGTAATACCTCATGAAAGGGGAAGGCAGAATGAAAAAAGAAAAATTTGATTTTTCAAGCTGGGTAAAGGCTCACGTAGCCGAATTCAAGAGAATAATATGGCCTAGCAAGGATGAACTTATCAAGGAAACAGTTTCTGTAATCTTAATTTCATTAGTATTCGGTGCTATAATATTTGGCTTTGACCAGATAGTAACAGTTGCATATAATGCACTTGCGTCACTGTTAGCATAACGGAAACGAGGTATTGTAATGTCTACAGAAACTAACAATGAGCTGAATTGGTATGTAATACACACCTATTCAGGTTATGAAAACAAAGTAAAGACCAATATTGAAAAGCTTGTGGAAAACAGCAATATGGGCGATCTCATACAGGAGGTGTCCGTACCTGTTGAAGAAGTGACTGAGGTCAAAAACGGCAGGAAAAAGGTAGTGCAGAGGAAGCTATTCCCCGGCTACGTTCTTGTAAAAATGATAATGACAGACGATACATGGTATGTTGTAAGAAATACGCGAGGCGTAACGAGCTTCGTAGGTCCGGGATCAAAGCCCGTACCCCTTACAGAAAGCGAAGTCCTGGCAATGGGACTTGAAAGCGTCGATATTACAGACATCGACATCAAGGCAGGCGACAACGTAATTGTAACTACAGGAGCCTTTGCCGACAGCGTCGGAACTGTAAAAGAGGTTAATCTTAACAAAAAAACTGTTACTGTATCGATCTCTATGTTTGGTCGTGAGACCCCAATGGAGCTGGATTTCACACAGGTCCAGCTGTTAGACTGACAAATTGAGAGCAGTCTGCTCTCAGTGGGAGGGAAATACCCTATATCCCGCTAATTACCACATTATAGGAGGTGCCTTAAAATGGCTAAAAAGGTTGAAGGTTTTATTAAATTACAGATTGCTGCCGGCAAGGCAACACCGGCTCCACCGGTAGGTCCTGCTTTAGGTCAGCATGGTGTAAACATTATGGGCTTCTGTAAGGAGTTCAATGAGAGGACTGCAAAGGATGCAGGACTTATCATTCCCGTAGTAATCACAGTTTATCAGGACAAGAGCTTTACATTTATTACTAAGACTCCCCCTGCTGCCGTTCTTTTAAAGAAGGCATGCAAGATAGAGTCAGGTTCAGGTGTTCCTAACAAGACTAAAGTTGCCAAGATTTCAAGAGCTGAGCTTCAGAAGATAGCTGAAACAAAGATGCCGGACTTAACTGCGGCAACTATGGATGCAGCTATCAGCATGATAGCAGGTACAGCCAGAAGTATGGGTATTGTAGTAGAAGACTAATCGTTGAATAAGGTGGGAGGGAATACTCCCGATATTACCACATAAGGAGGAACTATTGTGAAAAGAGGAAAGAAATATCTCGAAAAAAGCAAGCTCGTAAACAGAGCAAATTTATATGATGTAAACGAAGCATGTGCTTTGATACCACAGTTAAGCACAGCAAAGTTCGATGAAACTGTAGAGGCTCATATCCGTTTAGGTGTAGACAGCCGTCACGCAGACCAGCAGGTAAGAGGCGCTGTCGTACTTCCTCACGGTACAGGTAAGACTGTCAGAGTTCTTGTATTTGCTAAGGGTGCCAAGGCAGACGAAGCTGAGGCAGCAGGTGCAGATTATGTAGGCGCAGAGGATATGGTAGCAAAGATCCAGGGCGAAAACTGGTTTGATTTCGACGTAGTAGTGGCAACACCCGATATGATGGGTCTTGTAGGACGTTTAGGTAGGGTACTCGGTCCTAAGGGCTTAATGCCTAACCCAAAGGCAGGTACTGTTACTATGGACGTTACAAAGGCTATAGAAGAGATCAAGGCAGGTAAAATCGAGTATCGTCTTGATAAGACAAATATAATCCATGTTCCTGTAGGCAAGGTATCCTTCGGTGCCGAAAAGCTTCAGGACAACTTCAAAACTCTCATGAGTGCGATCATAAAGGCAAGACCCGCCGCTGCAAAGGGTACTTATCTCAAGAGCGTAGTGCTTACTACAACAATGGGACCAAGTGTAAAGATCAATGCAGCCAAGCTTGCAGATTAATTTAATTTGAATTTTCTTTATAAGAGCCCTGTGGTTTTATATCGCAGGGCTTTTTTATTTTTGCATTTATAACATATGAGTATTGATATAGTCCATCTTTTGATGTATATTTTTGTCGAATTTTGTATATTTGTGTTGCAATATAAGCTCAGATATGATATTATATTAATATAGTATTATTATATTAATACTAATGACATCGAATAAACTGTCTTGACAAACATTTGTTCTAATGATACAATAAAATTATCCAAAAAATGGATATTTTATTCGAACATTTAAAAAATATACATATAAAAGAGGTGAATATGTTGACAGAAAAGGAGAAAGAAGAGCTAAAAAATACAATGCATCTCTGGGGCAGCTATAAATACATATTGAGTGTGGAGAGAAGTGAGCTTGCAAGCATACAGGATATATGCAAAGCAATGAAGGACATAAAGGCGATGACCTACGACGGTATGCCCAAATCAGTCAGAATAAGCAAACCCGTGGAGGAAGGCATAGTCAATTCCATAACCCTCTGCGAGGGACGTATAGAAAAGCTTAATTCCCTTATTAAGGAAAATATGCTGCTCAAGCAGAAGATAGACGAGATAGTGGATGCCCTTCCCCATGCGGAGCAGTATATATTAAAGGCAAGATATGTAGACAATATGTCATGGGAGATGATGCCTCTGCGCATACCCTTTGAGATGAGCAAAAGACATTGTCAGAGATTTCACAATAACGCTCTTGAAACAATATATAACAAATTATACAGATCAGATAAAAGTGAGGAATAAAACCAAAATAAACGAATTTTAAACCGTGTTTATATACAAAAAATTACTGCGTGATTAACTATAATGTTGTTAAAGCTGTCTTTTCGTTATAATTTTTGTAAAAATCTACCTATTATTTTTATTAACAGTTTTAAAATTTGTGGTAATTGTGTATAAATTTTGTTACAAAAAATTCATTTTTTCATAATTCTTAGCGTTTTGCATAAATAATTTTTGCCTAATTTGTTTAAATATGATATAGATTGAAAACAGGAAAAATAGTATTATATTAATTAAGATTAATAAGGTAGACAGACGTATTTATGCTCGTTTGTCGCAAATACCCAATTTAAGGAGGAATAATTAAATGGCAGAACTCAAGTTAAAGAACATTGTAAAAAAATATCCTAACGGTTTCGTAGCTGTTAAAAACTTCACTCTTGACATTGAAGATAAGGAATTTATCATCTTCGTAGGTCCTTCAGGCTGTGGTAAGTCTACTACACTTAGAATGATCGCAGGTCTTGAGGATATCTCAAGCGGCGAGTTATGGATCGGCGACAAGCTTTGCAACACTGTTGATCCTAAGAACAGAGATATAGCAATGGTTTTCCAGAACTATGCTCTTTATCCTCATATGACAGTTTATGACAATATGGCATTTGCTCTTAAGCTTAGAAAGGTTCCTAAGGCTGAGATAGACAAGAAGGTTAGAGAAGCAGCTAAGATTCTTGACATCGACCACTTACTTGACAGAAAGCCAAAGGCTCTTTCAGGCGGTCAGAGACAGAGAGTTGCAATGGGTCGTGCTATCGTACGTTCTCCAAAGGTATTCCTTATGGATGAGCCTCTTTCAAACCTTGATGCCAAGCTGAGAGTACAGATGAGATCAGAGATATCTAAGCTCCATCAGAGATTACAGACAACTTTCATCTACGTTACACATGACCAGACAGAGGCTATGACTCTTGGTACTCGTATCGTAGTTCTTAAAGATGGTGTTATCCAGCAGGTAGATACTCCTCAGAACCTTTACAATAAGCCTCAGAACTTATTCGTAGCAGGCTTCATCGGTTCTCCTCAGATGAACTTCATCAACGCTACTGTTGCTAAGGACGGCGCAGATGTATGCCTTAAGTTTGGCGAGTACTCAATAAAGCTTCCAGAGGCTAAGGCTAAGGCTGTTCTTGACGGCGGCTATGTTGGCAAGGAAGTTATCTTCGGTGTAAGACCTGAGGATGTACATGATGAAGAAATATTCCTTAACACTTCTAAGGATTCTATAGTTAACGCAGACGTAGAGGTTACAGAGCTTCTCGGTGCTGAAACTAACTTATTCCTTATCATCGGCGGACAGAATGTAACTGCAAGAGTAGACTCCAGAAGTACTGCTAAGATCGGTGACAACATTAAGGTTGCTTTCGATATCAACAGAATTCATATCTTCGACAAGGCTACAGAGCTTACTATCTGCAACTAATAGCGAATTTACCGACCCCTCCCTTTCGGAGGGGTCAAATTATTGTAATAACAAAATTTAACTCAAACCACAAATTACCGAAGCCAACACATAAATTACCCTCATTAAACCAAAGGCTGCCAATTACGGCAGCCTTTTTGCTTTATAAGATATGTTTTTGGGGAGTAAATAATAGGATAAATTTTTGTTTAACTGAATAAAATAGACCTCTCCACCGCCTAACGGCGGTCCCCCTCCCCTGATAGGGGAGGTTAAGGTATGCGTCTTTCAAAGCCGCTAATTTACTTAGAATTAACAACAATTAAACTGTGGTCACCGCCTCACGGTAAATGACCTCCCCTAGCGTTAGCGTCGGAGGGGAGGGGGACCATGCGCAGCATGGTGGAAGGGTCGTTTTTCTACGTTAAACAAAAATTTAATGCAATAATCTATGTTATAAAACCAATAAAGTTAACAGAGTAATTATTCATATTTCCCACACACAAAAAAAGCCGGTCTGATTACTCAGACCGGTCAATAAGGCGACACCCGGATTTGAACCGGGGATCGAGGAGTTGCAGTCCTATGCCTTAGCCACTTGGCTATGTCGCCTCATAGCTGACAATATGTTTGTTTGGAAAGCTTAGAAATTAAAAACAAATAAATAAAGGATGCAACATATTGTAAGCATTGAGCCATAAAAAGCTCGAATGACCCGTAGGGGAATCGAACCCCTGTTTTAGCCGTGAGAGGGCCACGTCTTAGCCTCTTGACCAACGGGCCAAAGCTCCCCGAGTAGGATTCGAACCTACGACCTATCGGTTAACAGCCGAGTGCTCTACCGCTGAGCTATCGAGGAATATTGATGTTATCAACAAATAATATGATACCATAGATAATAAGCTATGTCAAGGATTATTTTTGCAAAAATAAAGGTTTTAAGCTGTATATAACAAAAAGCCGTGCATTAAGCACGGCTGATTTTGTCAGTTATTAACTCTGCCTAAGTACTCGCCTGTTCTGGTATCGATCTTGATGACCTCGCCTTCATTGATAAACAGAGGTACATTAACAGTAGCGCCTGTTTCAAGAGTAGCAGGCTTTGTAGCACCTGTGGCTGTATCACCCTTAACACCAGGCTCGGCAGCAGTAATAGTAAGCTCTACAATAGTAGGAGGCTCAATGCCGAATACCTTGCCCTGATAGCTGAGCACCTTAACGACCTCGTTTTCCTTGACATACTTAAGAGTATCACCTATTTCGCTTGCGGGAAGAGCTATCTGGTCATAAGTCTCAACATCCATAAAGTTATAGAGATCGCCATCTGCATAGAGATAGGTCATATCCTTTCTGTCAATATGTGCCTTAGGCATTTTTTCTGTAGGTCTGAAGGTTTTTTCGACAACAGCGCCTGACACCAGGTTCTTTAATTTAGTTCTTACGAAAGCAGCACCTTTTCCGGGCTTAACATGCTGGAACTCAATTATCTGATAAATGTTGCCTTCATATTCCATAGTAACACCGTTTCTAAATTCACCGGCAGAAATCATAATTTATCCTCCTTGTAAAACATATATATACTATAATAACCTATAAAGTTAAAAAATGCAATATTTTTTTGAATATCTGTATAAAAGACGTATAAAAATTTTTATAAAGTCTTGAAATTTTGTGGATAACATCGTACTTTTGCACTTCGAACAAAGGTTTTTTTGTGGATAAGCGGGATAAATCTGTGTATTACTTGGCTGAAACAAGCTTTTCTCCTAATTTATACACATCGCCTGCGCCCATAGTTATCAACATTGTATGTGGATTACAGTTTTGTAAAATGTAATTTTCGGCTTTGTCGAAAGTTCCGCAATATTCTGCATTGCCGCCAAGCTCGTTTATCTTATCGGCAAGATCCCTGGAAGAAACAAGGCCTGTGTCCTTTTCCCTTGAGGCATATATATCCGGCAAAAGCACCTTATCCGCCTTGCACAGCACCTCGGCAAACTTATCCAGCAGAGCAAATGTTCTTGTATAGGTGTGGGGCTGGAACACTATCCAAAGCTCCTTAATATCATTAGCCCTTGCGCTGCTTATAGTGGCAGATATCTCCGTAGGATGATGAGCATAGTCGTCTATGACCGTAATATCCTTAAAGCTGCCCTTGTACTGGAAACGTCTGTCTGTGCCCTTATAGCTTTCAATACCCTTTACAATAGCCTTCTTGTCAATGCCGTAGGTATAGGCAAGAGCAAAGGCGCTGAGGGAATTGTATACATTGTGTTCGCCTGGTATCATAAGAGTTACCTCGGCAATGACATCGCCCTTATAAACAGCCTTATATGCGCCGTGACCCATGGTGTCATACTCAATATCCATAGGATACCAGTCTGCGCTGCTGTCCTTACCGTAGGTAATGACACGGCAAGCCGTACCCTCCAGTACCTCGTCAAGTCTTGGAATTTCCTTGTTTATAACTATAAAGCCGTCACTTGGTACTCTTTTGGCAAAGGCATTAAAGGAACGGTATATATTGTCAATATTCTTGAAATAATCCAGATGATCCGCATCAACATTAAGTATAATAGCAGAGTGGGGATTGAACTTAAGAAAGCTGTCCTTATACTCACAGGTCTCAAGAACGAAATAATCCTGAGTACCCACCTTGAAATTGCCCTTTATGCTTGGCAGCATACCGCCTATAGAAACGGTAGGATCAGTGCCTGCCGCCAGAAATATTTCCGTGACCATAGAAGAAGTGGTAGTTTTGCCATGAGTACCTGCAACAGAAATAGGATGCTTGTATTCCAGCATGAGCATACCCACAAGCTCAGCCCTGTCAATAACGTCAGCCCTGCTTTTGCGTGCCGCAACAAGCTCGGCATTATCCTCAGGAACAGCCGCCGTATATACTGCCAGGTCTATATCCTCGGTAATATTTTCGGCTGACTGACCTATATGCACAGTAATACCCAGCTCCTTCAGTCTGTCTGTAACGGCAGAGGCAGTACCGTCTGAGCCTGAAATGGTAAAGCCCTTATAAAAGAGTATTTCGGCAAGGCTGGACATACTTATGCCGCCAATACCGATAAAGTGAATATTTTTATAATCTGAAAGCTTCATAAAAAATACCTCTCTCGCTATTTATTTTCTGTTATTAAGATAGTCGGCAACAAGCCTTGACATATCCTCCAGGCTATAGCTTCTGTTAAGTGACTCCATATTATACGCAATACCGTTATCATACCACTGCATAGACTGGCATTTTACCAGTTCGGATATACCGTTTCTGTATCTTATTTCCGCATTGCCCTTTTCCACATTTTTCTGAATAGTAGGTGGTATCTGAGAATTTTCATCCTCTACAAAATAAATCATTCTGTTATAGAAGGTCATTTCAAATTCTCCGATATTGGTTTTCTGCACCTTGTCACCTGAGGGCAGAGATATCTCATACTCGGCAGGGTTCATATAACGGGCAGTAACTGTAAGCCTTTCGCCGTTAGTAGTCTTATCGGCCTGGAAATAGTAGATAATGGTGGCACCGTCGATCTCATATCTGGCCAGAGCAAACTGGTCGTTGATCTTATCCGTCTGTATAACATCCTCCAGCTTTATATCCTTAAGCTCCTTTTTTGGGGGCAGATCGGAAGGCTTTATCTGAGCTATCTCAGGCTCCTTATATACGGCAGACTCCTGAGTGGTAACGCTGACAGAAGCATTGCTGCTGTCTTTAGCGCCCTTGGTCGCAACGATCACAACGATAATAAGCAGTATCAAAGCTACAATTCCTACAATAATATATAATAATTGCTTTTTGTTTTTCATAGTATTCTCCCTTTAGTATTAATAATGCAGATCAGATATATCCTTTGCCATTGTCATATATCAATGTTTCGCATTATATTTTACCACAATAGATAAAAAAAGTAAACACAAGATTATAAAAGAAAATAATTATCATTTAATTTGAATTATTGTTGTCCAAATATTGCATTTGTCGGACAATTTTAATTCTCGTCTTGTGTTATTATACTATAAACAGCTTTATTTTACACAGTTTTTTTGTAATTATTTTAAGTTTGTGCGTCATTTTTTATAAAAAACGAATTATTTCGCTTTTTTTGTTGCTTTTCTATAGCAAAAATGTTATTATAGATATAAATAAATTGTGGGGGAGAGACCTATATTTATTTTATGAAGGAGGTTCCACATGGCAGTAAAGAAAAACGGCAGCGCCATTAACAAAATGCTTTTGCATCAGTGTCTTAACGACATTATTAAGAAAAGCGATGCCGAGATAATTATTCCGGAAACTAAAGAAGAGCTTTTTGACCTTGCTATGGGAGGCAAGGATAAGAAGACAAACGATATTTATTTTGACGTAAACGGCGAGAAGATAAGAGAGGCTTACATCACTAAGTGTAAGAACGGTATCGTTATAAACTTTGACGATATATCTCTGAGAAGAAGAGACCCTAACTCCATGGTAATAGCAGACGATCTGCCTACCGATAAGCCCACTCATATGGAGCGTTTCGGCAAGCCCTTCGAGCCTATTAGGCAGGAGACCTTCCAATGGCTCAGACAGCAGGATTCTCTTGTAATAGTACCCTTCTACGCAGGTAATATTTCAATGGGCATAGGTTATCCCTGTCTTGCCGTAGTGCCGGGCAATGCAGCATTCTTCGCTACGGCTCTGGCAGAGCTTCAGGGCTTTATACCGGCAAGCAAGCTGCCTAACTATTTCAAACCAAAGGCTGTTATATATGTAGCTCCGCCTTTCCGTCACACTCATTATGACGGCAAGCAGATAGTCGTACATAACAGACTTTACGATATGCAGGAAATATTCAGCTACAACCTTTACTTAGGCCCCTCTGCCAAGAAGGGTGTATATTCCATACTTCTTCACATAGGCGAGGAGGAGGGCTGGGTAACTCTCCATGCCTCTACTGTAAAGGTAGTTACTCCATATGAATTAGAGCTTACCATAATGCACGAAGGCGCCTCAGGCGGCGGCAAGTCAGAGATGACGGAGCCTATACACAGAGAACCCGACGGCAAGGTGCTTCTTGCCACCAATATCAGAACAGGCGAGGAGACCTATGTAAATATTACAGATACGGTCACTCTTAACCCTATTACAGACGATATGGCTCTTGCCCATCCCTCAATTCAGGATCACACCAAGAGAAAGCTTGTGGTATGCGATGCTGAGTACGGCTGGTTTCTGAGAGTTGACCATATAGATCAGTACGGTACAGAGCCCGAGACAGAAAAGGCTTGCTGCCATCCAAAGGAGCCGCTGGTATTCCTTAATATGAATGCAGTGCCGGATTCAACCTGTCTTATATGGGATCATATAGAGGACGCTCCCGGCGTGCCTTGTCCTAACCCAAGGATAATAATGCCCAGAAAGCTTAAGAATAACATTGTCTACGGCACAGCCGAGGTAGATGTAAGAAGCTTTGGCATAAGGACGCCACCTACTACCAAGGAGCATCCCGATTACGGTATTATAGGTATGTTCCACGTTCTTCCTCCTGCCCTTGCATGGATATGGAGACTTGTAGCGCCAAGAGGCTTTGCTAATCCATCTATTATAGATTCAGCAGGCAACGCTATGAAAAGCGAGGGTGTAGGTTCATACTGGCCCTTTGCCACAGGCAAGAAGGTAGATCAGGCTAATCTTCTTTTAAAGCAGATTTTAGATACACCAAGCACACGCTATGTCCTTATACCCAACCAGTATATAGGCGCCTATAAGGTAGGCTTTGCCGGTGAGTGGGTAACAAGGGAATACCTTGCAAGGCGCGGCGGCGCACGCTTTAAGCCCGAACAGCTTGAAGCGGCAAGATGCTCACTTCTTGGCTATATTCCTAAGTCAGTCAAGATAGACGGTACTCCTATCAATCCCGGTTTGCTTAAGGTAAACCTTCAGGGTCGTGTAGGCAATGAGACCTATGACATCGGCGCTAAGAAGCTTACGGACTTCTTTAAGGAACAGATCAAGCAGTTCAATACCACTGACCTTGATCCCCTTGGCAAGAAGATAATCGATGCAGTGCTTAACGACGCATCCGTTGAGGACTACTACAATTTAATACCTAAGCTTTGATAAAGCTGTAACAGAGGCTGCCGCATTAAATGCGACAGCCCCTTTTTGTAATCGGAGTAAATATTTTTGCGTTTTTATAAATTTGTGTTTATATGAATAGGTTCGACCTCTCAGTCAGCCCCGTTCACAGCTATTTTTATATAAGCTTTTGCCGCGGCTGACAGCTCCCCTTGCGAAGGGGAGCTTTAGGTATGCGTCTTTCAAAGTCGCTAATTTACTTAGAAAAACAACAACTAAGCTGCTGCCACCGCCTTGCGGTAAATAACCTCCCCTAGCGTCAGCGTCGGAGGGGAGGGGGACCAACCGAAGGTTGGTGGAAGGGTCGTTTTTCTACGTTAAACAAAAATTTAGTATAATAATCTCCATCATATAAATATATATAAATTTTAATAAATAAAAACCATTTCACTGACAAAAGAGGCTATCGCAAATGCGATAGCCTCTTTCCATTAATGCCTAACAGCAACATGATCATACAACATCACTTTTTACTCTTCTCTTTTCTTACGAAATGTAATAAGAAGTATTCCGCAAGCGCCCAACAAAGCAGTCCATGCAAGTGGAAGGGCTGTATTGTCGCCTGTTCTCGGTGAAGAGCCGTTTACAGAGCCATTAGCGCCGTTTCTGCTTGTTCCCGTGCCATTTCCGCTTCTTGATGCGGATGTAGAGCTGTTTGGTCTGCTGCCAGTTCTGCCGGTTGAGCTTGTTGCACTCGGAGTTGCCGAAGTTGAGCTATTTGGCCTATTTCCTCTTCTGTTGGTAGAACCCGTTGGACTATCCTCATCCGGAGGAGTACCGCCGCCACTGCCATTTGTGGTAGTTTCCGTAGTAAGCTCTGTAGTATACTCAGGTCTATTGTTATTGCCTGAAACGGTAGTTGTTTCGGTTGTTTCCGTAGTAAGCTCTGTAGTTGTTTCCGTGGTTACCGTTGTAGTCTCGGTGGTAGTCTCGGTATCTGCCTCCGTTGTAGTCTGAGGCGGCTTATATCCATGACCTCCGCCCGGCTTTGTGGTAACCTCTGTAGGCGCTTCTGTTGTTACAGTAGTGGTCGTTGTTGTAGTTGTAGTAGTAGTTGTTGTCGGTTTCGGACCCGGCGGAGGTGTCGTAGGCTTTGTTGTAGCCTGCGTTGTTGTAGTTGTACTCTCCGTTGTGGATTCCGTTGTTGTAGTCGTTGTAGTTGTAGTCGTTGTAGTTGTTGTCGTTGTAGTTGTAGTCGTTGTCGTTGTCGACGTTGTTGAGGTCGATGTTGTCGTTGTCGTTTCAGTCGTCGACTCGGTGGTCGTCGTTGTCGACATTGTAGTTGTAGTCGGCTTCGGACCCGGCGGAGGTGTCGTAGGCTTTGTTGTAGTCTGCGTTGTTGTAGTTGTGCTCTCCGTTGTGGATTCCGTTGTAGTCGTTGTCGACGTTGTTGTAGTTGTTGTAGTCGTTGTTGTAGTAGTCGTTGTTGTTGTCGTAGTCGACGTTGACGTTGTTGTTGTCGATGTCGATGTTGTCGTAGTCGACGTTGACGTTGTTGTCGATGTTGACGTTGACGTTGTTGTCGATGTTGACGTTGACGTTGTTGACTCACTCGTCGATTCACTGGTTGACGTTGTTGACATCGTTGTTGTAGTCGTCTCGTGCGGACCGTAAGACGGTTTCGTTGTGGTCTCCGACGTAGATTCCGTCGTTGATTCGGTCGTTGTGGTTGTCGATGTCGATGTTGTCGATGTCGATGTTGTGGTTGTCGTTGTCGATGTTGACGTTGTCGATGTTGACGTTGTCGTTGTTGTCGTTGTTGTCGTTGTCGTAGTCGACGTTGACGTTGTCGTTGTTGTCGTTGTTGTCGTTGTCGTAGTCGACGTTGACGTTGTCGACGTTGTCGTCGTAGTCGTTGTCGTTGTTGTCGATGTCGACGTTGACGTTGTAGTCGTTGTCTCGGTTGTTGACTCCGTAGTCGTAGTCGACGTTGATGTTGTCGATGTTGATGTAGTTGACTCTGTCGTTGACTCCGTAGTCGTAGTCGACGTTGATGTTGTCGATGTTGATGTAGTTGACTCTGTCGTTGACTCCGTAGTTGTAGTCGACGTTGATGTTGTCGATGTTGATGTAGTTGACTCTGTCGTTGACTCCGTAGTTGTGGTTGTCGTAGTCGTAGTCGTTGTTGTCGTGGTTGTCGTGGTTGTCGTTGTAGTTGTTGTCGTGGTCGTGGTCGTTGTGGTCGTTGTTGTGGTTGTCTCCGTAGTTGACTCCGTAGTAGTGGTGAACTCATCGTTGGAGATATTTACCTCACCCTTGTTTGTATCTCTTGAAAGATGAACAAGGTTATCGCCATCATACCTTACCTTGACAGAACCGCTTATAGCATCGTTTTCTATTATATTGCCCTTTATATCTGTTTCGAATACGTAATAATCCGTACCTGTCACAGCGTCATAAGGCAAATTCTGGAATACAACATCCTTTGCGATGCCATCGGCTGAGCCCTTTATATTGAGTGACTTGATATTGCCGACTCTCTTGTAGCCTTCGCCGTCCTTGACAAATACGCCAAAGTAGAATGTACCCGATGAGCCGCTTTCAGACTTAAATGTCTTGTGTATAGTTATGCGGCCGTCATCGCCCTTGCCCTGTACCCATACGCCGACTCTTGCAGGCTCGGCAATAAGCGTCTGAGCAGAGCCTCTGGTCTTGGCAAAGGAATAAGCAAAGTTATTCCATGCGATATTGCTTTCGCCGATATTTGTAACTACCTCAGGTACAAGTCCGGTAAACTTGATCTCAACACGTGAACCGGGCTTTATCTCATAATCGGCAGGGAACATAAATCTTACAAGAGCAGTAGTCGCATTAGGATTTTCGCTCCATACAACACGCTCGCTGCCGCCCTTCCAGTCTGCAGGCACTGAGCCGTCAGCATTTTCGTGGAAGGTAGTAGTCTTATCATCAGAGAAGGATAGATTTACCTGAATATTATCCTGAGTGCCGTTTCTGTTGTATACTGTAGCAGAAAGGAAATTCTCCCATGCAACATCGAACTTGGAATCTCTCTGATAGTCCGTAATAACACCGATATCGCCTACGAAGGGCAGTCTGTCTATAACGGAAAATTCCTTTATCGCCTGGTTTGAGTTATTCTGTATATTAAGGGTATATGTGACATTTTCGCCCTGCATACCCTGAACATAGTTATCAGGCTCAACCTTGTAGCTTACGCCTGTGTCGTGTATAGGATCGTTCTTATGCTCGGAATGAGGAGTATATTCTATCTGCTTATAGGATTCTGTAGCAAAGTTAAGTATATTGAATATACCACTGGCACCTACGCCACCTTCGATCTCATGACCTGAAGGTATGTTCTCAGCACTATACTTGCCCTTTACCTTAAGAGCAGCGTCATTCTTTATAACGCCTGATACACCGCTTGACTTTATCTTTGTGGCAAAGGATATTTCCAGGTATTCGCCAGGCGCAAGGTAATAATCCTCCATGCCTGTGAAATCCCATGTGGCTATATCCTGACCGCCAGAGTTGTGAGTTACAACAGGATTAAAGAATTCAAGCTCTGTTCTTTCTCCTGTAACCTCGTTACTCTTGTATATCGTAGGCCACCAATTTGTAAGACCTACATCCTCATAATCCATATAGGTATATGCGCCGGGAAGTATATCCTCTACCACGAAGTCCTTCATAACAGCGCCGCCGCCGTTTTCGTCTCTTTCGTTTATAACGGCTATTGTCCAGGCAATATTATCGCCTGCAGTAACAACTCCGCCGACCTCGTTAAGGCTTGGTGAGGATACTGCAAAGGAGCCTATACCCTTCTTGCCTATACCGGGGTGTATTGTTTCTTCCTTTACAGTGACTGTTTTCTTGTCGGTCTCCTCTTTGGTGATCTCGCCGCCGGGGTTAAGGAAATCATTTTCCGTCTTTATTGCAACAGAGTTGTCATACTCGCTTTTCTGTACATAGTACAGACCGTCCGTACCCTGTATTGCGTTGTCTGCAAGCTCTCTTGCCTTTGCGTCCGTAAGCTTTGCAGCATACTCTACGCTTATGGTCTTGTCATTTTCAGGATATTGCGGAGCATAGGGATAAATCGTAATACCATTAGGGAATGTAACCGTTATCCTTACCCTCTGCTTATTTGTCTTAGGATCGGTAAATGTATCATACTCTATTTTACAGTCTTTAATAACGCCTCTGTTGTTATAAACACCATCGGGATTACCTCTTACAAGCACTGTATAGGAGCCGTCCCATATAGTATAGCCATTTTCAACAAGCTCCATATCTTCGGGAAGTATATCCGTTATAGTGAAGCCCTTATCCGTAAAGTTTGTATTGCTGTCATTATAAATGCTTATATTATATGTGAATTTAAGCTCTTTAAGAATATTGTACAGCTCATCTTTTGAAGCGGCAGCCTTTACGTTGTATCCGCTTTTGTCTACGATATTTCCGTTTTCATCCTTTACGGGATTATTGCCTGATACATCTATCTGCTTCTTTTCAAGCCTGAGTCTTGGATAAGCAGATGCCATACCGTATTGCACCTCTGATGAGCCGTCGTTTACAGTAACATTATTAGTGCCTGAACTGAAGCCCTCATTAAGCTTAAGAGTATATTCAAACTCTATCCAACCGCCGGGCTTTACGGCAAAGCCTTCAATATGCTTCTCTATAAGTCTGTTGTTCTCATCGAAATTATCGGACTTTGAGGTATCGTTATCTATTGTCACACGGAAATCATAGGGATTGCCCATGCTCCAGCAGTAATAACTCCATTCCTCGTCACCAGTAAGACCGCTTACGTTTTCAAAGCTCTTTACCTTGAACTTAAGCTTATTTTCAGTATCTGCGCAGCTGTACCAACCGCCGCTAAGCACATCTTTTATATCAAGAGAATTGCATACTTCACTACTATTGTTTCTTACCTTTATAGTAAATGTAACGTCCTTTCCGATATTTTCATCGGGAAGTATGTGGCTGTCCGTAATATCGTTGCCCTGATAGTCGCTTATTCTCTTTTCAACATAGGTATCGCCGCCCGGATTTGTCACATGGACCTCTCCGCCATTGCCGTCTTTTTCACCCTCGCTTGGCTTTGAAAAGTCGCCGTCATGGAGGAAAGCTACATTCTTTATTACCTTGCCCGGCTCAACATCCTCATTTACCCTTGCATGAATAGTAAATCTAATTTCCTCACCGACATTTACCGTTTCTGTACAGGTAAATGTTATCTTGTTTCCGTCATTTGATACCTTGAATTTATCACTGTTGGATGAAGCGCTTACATATGAAAGACCATCGGGAAGAGTATCTTCTATAACAAGAGGATCATCCTCGGAATACTTGACCGGATATTTCGTTTCATTTTTCAGAACAATAGTGTAGTCAATATACTCTCCGGGCTTTGCATAGGGAGTTGAAGCCTCTTTTGTAAATAAATAATCCTTGGGATTGAAATTATCCCTTTCTACCGTAACAGAGCTATCTCCCGTTGCATCCCTTTCCTTGTTATATAAATATGCAGTATTTGTAAATTTGTTGTTTTCCTCGGTAAGCTTATCGTTTACCTTTACGGGAACGGTGATAGTTATCTTCTCACCGGGCTGCATTTTAAACTCATCAAGAGATATATTGTTGCCGTCTATTATTACAGGACCTGCAATACCCTGTGGCTCTACGGTAATATTTCCGTTTATATCCAATTCATCGGGAATAGCATCGTTAAATGTATATGTTCCCTCTATCTGACCCGGATTGCTAAGCTCGATCGTGTAATTGAACACGTTATCAACATTTACTATAGTCTTATCTGCAGTCTTTTTAACACCTATACCGGGCTTTTTCTCCTGTACCTCTACAGTGACATCCTCATTGCGCGGAACTTCATTGTATGTCATGTTGGCAATATTTGATATAGAGTCCTTATGGTCGTCCTTTACTCTAAGCGCGATATATCCGTCAATAGATTTCCCTGACGGTATATTGCTGCCTTGGAATACTATTTCATTACCGTTGCTGTAAGCCCCGCCCGGCTGAAGCTGACCGTCTATTTCAACCCATGCAACACAATTTTTTCCATTTATGTTGACATACCTGTCGGAATAGTCCTTTGAGCTAAATTCGTATTTCTCGAATTTGTCCTTTATAGCATTTAACTCCTCCGGAGTTACGGGCTCAAGTCCTTCGGGAATATTATCCGAAAACCGTAAATTATTAAGTACCGTATCGCCGTTGTTATAGCCCGTTATCTTATATAAAATTATATCTCCGGCAAAAACATAACCATAGCTTGTATATGAATTATATGTTCCAAAGGCATCGCATACATCGGCAATACTCTTTTCAAAAGCATTTTCAAGAGAAGCGTCAAACTCCTTAGGGCGTCTGAGCTTAAGGGTAACATCTGCACTGCCCTCTATATCGTGAGTGCCTCCGAAATAATCTGTATACCTTGTGTTAAGGCTTGATTCAAGCTCAGCTTCCTCTGGGAAGCTTTCGTCAAAGGAAACTGCCCACTTGTTTATTTTGACCTGAACATCAAATTTAGGCATCTGATGTTCCTTATCGGGAGTTTTCTTTGTAGCCTTTACAGTAAAGCCTACAACCCTGTCGGGATTGTTTTCATCATAGGTAGGTATTATCTCAACATTTTCAAGACCATCACCGGTAACGGTAATGGCGCCATCAGTAGTGTTATTGTTGAATTGATCCTTCGGTATATACATTCCCTGGGGGAATTTATATACGTTTTCAATATCTACCTGTGATGTAAAATACTTTCCTATTAAATTATCACTTGAAATGCCGTCATATGTAAGATCGGTATCAGGTATATGATCACCATCTGTATCCGTGCCGCTTACAAGATTATGATCATATTCCGTAATTGTAAATACAAGATCATCGCTGAGCTTATATTCATTGCCGTTTTTGTCAAGGACCTGCTCATCATAGTTCTTGTTAAGAAGATGATCCCAGCCCGGCTCGGCCTCAGCCTGTATTGAGGTACTGACATTTGTGTCCTTATTGCCTTCGGAATCATAAGTTGTAAGGGTTGCTGTAGCTGTTGTTCCCGTTTGGGTAACGCCTGCTTTGAAACGGCACTGAAGCTCAAGGCCATTCGTTGCGCCCTGTGCTAAACCGCCGTCAAACTCAACATATCTTCTGCCGTCTGTACAGTGTACGGTATATGTAACGATATTTCCGCTGTCCTTAGGTGTTTCAACGGAGTATGTCTCTCCGTCTACATAACCGCCGCCGGGGAAGTTATTGAGCCAAAGCGCATCGTCTATTTCTATCTGCACTTTCTTATTTTCCGTAATTATGGCAGAGGCTCCGCCTATTGTAATATAAAGCTTGAATCCCTCGCCTGACTTTGCTTTACTCAGCACATCGTCATCCTTATTATGGAATTCCAGCTTAACGGAGGTATCCTGTGTTATCTCGCCGCCGCTCTCTTCAAGACCCGAAACGACCTCATCAGGTACAAGTATATCCTCCAGTATGCCCTCGCCGTCCTCCAAGCCAAGTATTTCATCGGCATTAGGGGTCACAAGGGTCTGAAATATAAGCGTAGTAATAAGCAATACTGCCAAAATACCTCGCTTAGCCCCAATTTTTTTATGCTTAGTCATTTTCCTGACCACCCTTCTTTTTATACTTTCAAAAAATCGGATAACTCTCTCCTGTGCTTAGAGAGAAGCTTAGTTATAAACCTCTGAAAAAATACCTGAAAATGACAGGTCTGACACATCAGACATATCACAGCAGGCAAGATCCCATTCTTCATAATTAATTTAATTATACTTCATTCAGGGTAAAAAATCCAGCGATTTTTAAAAATTTCTTAAGTTTGGTAATTATGAATATTTTTTTAACAAATTACAAGTAAATTTAAACCATAATTTGTGTATTATGTAAAAATACTTGTCTTTTTTCTTTTGATAACATAAGATATGACAAAGTGCAATCAGAAGTTATGTACTTAATAAGAAATAGTTGATATTTTTTGCAAATTTTATGACGATTTTGTGAACAAAATCCTATCTGCTTGCTTGGAAATATGTTTTTGTGCTATACTTTATGAGAGGTGATACTATGAATGCTCAGAAATGCTGTGAATACTGTTCACATCTTGTATATGATGAGGAATACGGGGATATCTGTGAGATAAATATGGATGAAGACGAGGTGGCAAGAGAATATACCCACTCAGACTATACCTGCCCCTACTTCCATTTTAACAATGAGTATGAAACCGTCAATAAACAGATATAAAGGGCAAGGTATCGTTATTTTTTGATATCTCCCGTGTATCGCATATGGAAAGCGCTGCTGCAATAAATGATAATTTGTTGGTAGTCAAAAATAGGTGTAGAATTAAATTTTTGTTTATGTTAGGTTCGACCTCTCAGTCAGCCCCGTTCACAGTTGTTTTTATATAAGCTTTTGCCGCGGCTGACAGCTCCCCTTGCGAAGGGGAGCTTTAGATTTATGCCTTTCAAAGTCGCTTATTTACTTAGAAAAAACAACAACTAAGCTGTTGTCATCGCCTTGCGGTAAATGACCTCCCCTTCGCAAGGGGAGGGGGACCAACCGAAGGTTGGTGGAAGGGTCGCCTTACTAACATAAACAAAAATTTACCCTACCAAAAAGAGGCTGTCGCAAACGCGACAGCCTTTATAACTCAACTTAAGACAAAAGCAATCTATCATTATTCATTTCTTCGCCGCTTGCCTTTTCAAACATTTCGAGAAGGTCGGGAACATTTAATTTTTTCTTTTCATCGCCGCTTATATCAAGAATTATTCTGCCCTCGTGGAGCATTATCAATCTGTTGCCTATTCTCAGGGCATCTCTCATATTATGGGTCACCATCATAGCGGTAAGTTTATTTTCCTCAACCAGTCTAACAGTAAGCTCCAGTACCTTTGCGGCAGTCTTAGGGTCGAGAGCGGCGGTATGCTCATCCAGAAGCAGGAGCTTAGGATGATGAAAGCTTGCCATAAGCAGTGTAAGCGCCTGTCTCTGTCCGCCTGAAAGAAACCTTGTCTTGTCCTTTAATCGGCTGTCAAGACCAAGATCAAGCTCTGCCAAAAGCCTTTTATACTCCTCTCTCTCCTTATGAGTAATACCCCATTTAAGAGTACGGGGTTTTCCTCTTCTGTAGGCGATAGCCAGATTTTCCTCAATAGACATATCGGATGCAGTACCCATACGAGGGTCCTGGAACACTCTACCTATATACTTAGCCCTTTTGAATTCAGGCTCCTTGGTAACATCATTTCCATCAATGGTAATGGTACCCTCGGTTATCATATTGGTACCCGTAATGGCATTGAGCATAGTTGACTTGCCTGCGCCGTTTCCGCCTATTATAGTGACGAAATCACCCTCCTTGACGTGAAGGTCGATACCGCGGAGAACGTGTTTTTCGTTTATGGTGCCTATTTCAAATTTCTGATGTACATTTGTAAGCCTAAGCATTTGCACTGCCTCCCCTCTTAAGGGAATTTTTAAGTACTCTTAACACCTGTTCCCGCACAGCAGGGAAGCAGAGAGCAATTACAAGGAGTACAGAGCTTAAAAGCTTCATATCATTTGAATTCATACCCAGCTTAAGAACAAGGGCAATAATTACCCTGTAGAGTACAGAGCCCAAAGCCACGGCAACAAGGGAATTCAATATACTTCTCCTGCCGAAAACGACCTCGCCTATAATAACAGAGGCAAGACCAATAACGATAGTACCCATACCCATAGAGATATCGGCAAAACCGTTGAACTGAGAAACAAGAGAAGAGGACAGGGCAATAAGACCGTTGCCCAGCATAACGCCAAGTATAATGGAGGTATCGGTATTTATCCCCTGAGCCCTTATCATATTAAGATTATTGCCCGTAGCCCTGAGAGAATAGCCCAGCTCGGTATTAAAAAACCACCAAAGAAAGGCTATTACAACAACTGTAAGCAAGGCGCCTGATATAATGGCAGCCATATTTTTGGTAAGACCATGACTGGTAAGCATAGAAATAATAGAGGTCTCTCTCAGTATGGCAATATTAGAGCGCCCCATTATTCTCAGATTTACAGACCATAAGCCTGTCATAGTCAGGATACCTGCCAGAAGAGCGGGTATTTTCAGCTTGGTGTGTAAAAGACCTGTTACAAGACCTGCAATAAGACCTCCCCCAAGAGCGACGATCGTTGAAACAAAGGGATTGCAGCCGCTTGTAATGAGCCTACAGGTAATGCCTGCGCCCATAGTAAAGCAGCCCTCAGCCGTAAGGTCGGCAATATCCAGTATCCTGTATGTGATATACACACCTATCGCCATAACAGCCCAGAGCAGACCCTGGGCAAAAGCGCCTAAAACAACATTCATTTAATAAAACCCCTTTTAAATGTCAGAGAAATGAGGGCATAATTTATGAATATAAATTATCCCCTCATTCCTCCGTATTTTAAAAACAAAGGGGGAAAGCGAGCCTTCCCCCATATTTACTTTATATTACTGAGCTTCGTCAGTTGAAGTAGTAGTGACCTTAGTGGCAGATGCCTCAATATCGGCAGGAATAGTAATGCCAAGATCGGCAATAGTATCTGTGTTGATCATAAGCTCAGGATTAGGAGCATAGCCTATAGGCATAGTGCTTATGTCAGCGCCCTCTATGAGCTTAACAGCCATTTCACCTGTTGTCTTGCCAAGGTCTGTGTAGCTTATAGTAACGGAAGCAAGTCCGCCGCCCTCAAGCATACCCTGTTCTCCAACAATAACGGGAACACCTGCGGGATTTGTGATGCTTGATACCAGAGGCATAGAAGATGCAAGAACATTGTCTGTAGGAATGTAAATAGCGTCACAAGTGCCTATAACTGACTCTGTCACCTGAGCAACATCGTTAGTAGATGTAACGGTCTTTCTCTCTACCTCAAGACCCTTAGCCTTAGCAGCCTCCTCAGCCATATCTGCCTGAATAGCTGAATTTTCCTCACCTGAGCAATACATAACGGTTACCTTCTTTGCATCGGGCAGTATCTTTGTGAGAAGATCGATCTGCTCCTTAACGGGAGTAAGGTCGGAAGTACCTGACAGATTGCCGCCGGGAACCTCGTTGCTGTCGCAAAGACCTGATGCGGCAGGATCGGTAACGGCAGTTACAAGAATAGGTATATCCTTAGTCTCAGCTGCGATAGCCTGAGCAGCGGGAGTAGCAATAGCCAGAATAAGGTCCTTGCCGTCGGAAACAAACTTCTGAGAAATAGTCTGTAGGTTTGACTGATCGCCCTGTGCATTCTGAACTTCGATATTGACTTTATCACCGTCGGTATAGCCTGCCTCTTCAAGAGCCTGAACAAAGCCTTCTCTTGCAGCGTCTAACGCAGGATGCTCGGTAAGCTGGATAATACCGATATCAACAGGTGTTTCCATAGCCTCTCCTGTAGCGGCATCTGATGAGTCAGCCTGTCCCTCATCGGCAGCATTGCCGCAGCCTGAAAGTAAGGTCATTGACAGCATAGTAGCCGTCATTAAAGCTAAAAATTTCCTCATAAATATTTCCTCCTTGAATTTATATTGCTTATAAAATAGAGCTTACCCTATTATTTTATAGTTACATTTTACGTTAATTATATGCCGTTGTCAAGCATAATTTACCAAGTAAAATCGCTGAATAAAAAATTTATTTCTGCCTTTTTTGTGAAACAAAAATGTCTGTCATGCTAGGTATTAAAGTGCGATAAACTATATTGCAGTTTTTTTTGTAAATTTTTGTTTAGTTTATTAGGTTTGACCTCTCAGTCAGCCCCGTTCACAGTTATTTTTATATAAATTTTTGCCGCGGCTGACAGCTCCCCTGATTAGGGGAGCCTTAGTTGTGCGCTTTGCAAAAGCCCTTATTTACTTAAAAAAACAACATCTAAACTGTAGTCACAGCCTTGCGGTAAGTAGCCTCCCCTAATCAGGGGAGGGGGACCGCCGTTAGGCGGTGGAGAGGTCTATTTTACTCAGTTAAACAAAAATTTAATGCAACAATCCTTACTTAACACACAATTCGTATCAAATAAAAAACACCGATTTTCGGGGGTCCAGGACCCCCGAAAATTTCTATCACACAAAAAGGGAGAGTCCTTTCGGACTCTCCCATATATTCATCAATTATTTAATTGAGAACATCGATATTATTCAGCAACAGTAGTTGCCTCGGCTGTCTCAGCTTCTGCTGTTTCAGCCTCTGCTGTTTCTGCCTCAGCTTCTGCGGGAGCAGTATTCAGAAGAGCATCCTTGAGCTCAGCGATTTTAGCATTTGTTTCTTCAACAGTACTTACAAGCTTAGGTAAATCCTCAGTGAAGTAAGTAAGAAGTTCGCCTGTTAATAATGCTGTAGCAGCAGCTATCTGCTCATCAGTCATATCATAAGCAGCCTCCTGAAGAATAGTAGCTAACTCATCACACTTTTCTGTGTATTCCTTCTTGCTTGGACCTGCCAGAGTTTCTGCTCTGTCAGCGCTTATAGCAAGAATACTGTCAAGAGCTTCTGCGCCCTTAAGAATAGCTTCCTTAGTAATACCGTCTTCAGCAGCAGGCTCTTCCTCAACTGCAGGAGCAATATAGCTTGCAGTCTTGGTTTCTGCATCCCACTCAACGTCAATGCCTAAAGCCTGACCTAAAGCTCTGAACGGAACATACATTCTGTCATTAGCTATTTCAGCCTTAACACCATTATCCATAGTTCTGGTCTCGCCGTTTACAACCATATCAGGACTGCCTGCGGTAAATACGATAGTATCATCGCCTGCCTTGATAGTAGCAGCCTTAGCTGTAGCATCCCAAGTAACGATGCTTGAAGTATCGGCATTCTCTACATCTCCGCCTAATATAGCGATAGCAACAAATCTTAATGGAACTAATGTAGAATCGGACTCTGCCTGGATATAAGCAGATGCGTCAACAGGTATAGTCTGATCGCCTACAACGATCTCATTAGCACCGATAGTAACCTTGACATCCTTAGTGATAACAGGCTTCTTGGAAGTGCTTTCAGTAGCAGCAGTTGTAGCCTGAGTAGTTGTTTCAACTACCAGCTTAGCGCTGCCGCCGCCACCGCCACCGCCCTGGTGGTAGCTAACAGCCGTTGTTGTCTGGCTTGATTCTTCTATACTCGGATTAGTAGCCTTATCCTTATCTCCGCCTACATTACCTGTACCGCCGTTGGTGTCAGGTAAAATAACAAGGTCTTCTGCCTTATGCTCATATGGAGTTACTCTTGCAAGGAAATCGCCATGCTCAAATGAGCCGTCTGCCTTTCTTGAATATCTCATCATATCGTTTAAAACAGTAGTTTCGTCAGTTGACTTGAAGAATGTAGCTTCGTCAAGAACTTCGCCCTTGCTGTTCTGAGAAGGAGTAGTTGCATCCTTCTTTAAGTAGTTGCTTTCCTTCTCGATAGGAGTAAGGTTAGCATACATCTCATAGCCCTTTACGTTCCAAGTATATATAGAATCTGCAACATTACCTGCTGATACAGCGCCCTCTAAGTCGTAATCATACTTATACTGCTTGCCGCTTTCATCAAATGTATTGTCGCTTGCGTTACCGTTAAGATCGATACCGTGAACAGGGTTGCCGTATAAACCGAAGTTGTTTTCCATATTCTTGTATGCAACAACATTTCTGATCTTTATAGCAGGGTTGTTGTTAGAGTCAACACCGTTGCCCTTGTTCTCAAATGTGATACAATCCTTTAAGTAATGCTTAACATAGATATCCTCGCCGCCAAGCTTGAAACCATTACCGCCTGAGCCTGCTGTTACTTCGTCAGTACCGTCAGCCTTAAGCTTGTGCTCCTGCTTGTAGCTTACACAATTTTCAAGAACGGATGCGCCGATAGCGCCTTCGCCTATCTTAGTGTAGCAATCCCAACCATCATCTGCGTTGTGGTGAGATATACAATCTTCAAATACGTTGCCGTAACCAACAGTCAGCTTAGCAGCAAAACCATCGGCATTGTTCTGTGACGGGTCAAAGTTATTGAATGCCTCACAGCTCCTTACAACATTGTATGAAGGCCAATAATTAATATTAGATGCCTCGCCTGAGATACGGCTGATCTGGAATGCAGTAGTACCATTGTCATAGAATGTACAATATTCAACTACACAGTGGTCGCCACCAAGGCCAAATGCCTTTTCATTGTCCTTAGAGTTGATTACTGTAAGTCCGCTGAATATCCAGTAATTAGCATCTACCTCAAAGCCGATATACTTCTTCTCAAGGTCGATAACAGGATGAGCGCCCTCGTCTGCCTTAAGAGTTGTAGGATTACCTGGGTAGCTTGAACGTCCTGTACCGATAGGAAGCTTGCCCTCTACTTCGTTTCTGAGGTTGTAAGTACCGTCAAGCATTATGATAGTACCGCCCAGCTTAACGAACTGTATAGCAGTTTCAAGGTCTACAGGATCTTCTCTTGTACCCTCTGCATTTTCTATACCGTCGGGAGATACATAAATAGTATCCTTGTCGGCAAGTTTAGATGAATGAGTTACATAATGCTTGGTTATAGTAGTGTCATAATTAGAGAATGTATTATCTGCACTGTTAGGATACATTACAAGAGTAAATGTATTGATTGAATCCGGAACAAGAGTTGTAGAAATACTTGCATTCTTGTTCTGCTGGATAGATTCCTGATATATTCTCTTGCCGTTTAATGAAACAGCTACTGCTGAATTGTAAGCCTGATCGCCGTTAGTCTTGAATGTAAGACTGTAGCTTGTAAATGTTGTAGCAATATCTGAGCTTACAGTTACCTTAGGAGTAGTTTTGCTTATTGTAGTATCCGTAGCACTGGAGTCAGCACTTGGATCTGTTTCATGGAGTTCTATATCTGATACATTTATATCAGCCCATCTACAAGCAAAGAAACCAAGATAATACTTATCAGAGTTCTGAACTATCAATGAATTATTTGTTTCGCCCATACCAAGTTCCTTAGAATAAGCAAATTTAGTAACAGGAGTACTCCATTCATTCTTTTCTTCATCTAATAACTGTTTAGTAGTGATCTGGTAGCCTGTGTTGAACTTCCTGAGCTTGATATTATAAACATCGCCCGCTTCAGGTATCTTTTCTGTACTTGATACTGCATAAACCTTACCTGAAGAACCTGTACCTGCAAGGTCTGTAACACCTGTACGAATAAGTATATTGATCCTGTTCATATCTGCCTTCTTCTGATAAGTAGAAGATGAAGGATCAGTTGGGTATGTACCGTCTGTAACACCGCCGGCAATGACAATATTACTTACAGCAACAGCCTTAACATCCTCAAGAACAGGCTGATAGTTAACTGAACCTGCGGAAAGAATATCGCCGAATACGGAGCCCTGAGCCTCGTACATAGAAGCGTCGCTTACCTCGATCCAAGCGCCGTCGCCAAGCTCTGCTCTCTTAGCGTCAGCCTCAGTCTCTGTTACATAATGACCCTGGCAAATGTTGTTAGCATCAAATACATAGTATATCTTAGCTGCATTCTTGGAAATGATAGCAGCCTTAGCAGCGTTACCCTTGTATTCGCCATCTGCTCCTACACCGCCTGCAAGCTGTACTGTATCTCTTGCCATAATACCGAAGGCTTCCTGACCGTCTCTTGCCATATCAATAGCCTTGATCTCGGAATTGCCTGCTGCTATAGCCTCGTCATATTTCTTCTTCTGGTCATCAGACATATCGTTAACGCCTGCCATATATTTGTTGACAGTTACGTTAGCGCTTAATTCAAAGTTCTTATCACCGTCTACCTCAGTATAGTAGTAAAGTATACCATCCTGGTCAGTAGCTATCTTACCTGCCTTACTCCAAGCAGAAAGCTGTACGCTGTCAACCTCGGGGATATTGCCGTCAACCATTACGTTCGGAAGTGAACCAAATGGATTCTTGGCAGTTGAAGTATGCTTAGCGCCTGCTTTATCGGTTACAACTATAGATGCTGTACCCATATCTGTAGCAGATGGACCCATCATAGATGACTTCCATACATATTCAACAGGCTCGCTGACTACTACCTTGAAATCAAAATCCTTACACTTAGGATACTTAGTCTTATTTATTACAAATTTAACAACGCCTTCGCCTGCCTTGGAGCCGTCAAAGCCTGTAGTATCCATGTAGTAATCCTGAGCGTTGCCTGTTGCATCGTCTACAGCAACTCTTGTGCCGTTATCAGCAACGGTAAAGAAGCCTGCATCATCCTTATAGTAAGCATTGTCACCATAAAGAGTCTTTACAGAGCTGTCTGTATAAACAACATCTGCAACAAGACCGGCAGCCTTGAAGGTTTCGCCTACACTGTAGCTTGTTCTTGGATAACCCTTGATATCAATAGTGTTAGGCTCAGTAAGGTCTATCTTAACTGAGAATGTAGCTGTCTTAGTAGGATCGTTCTTGTAAATTACAGTAAGAGGTAAGCTCTCAACAGGAACTGATGAATCAAAGCCTGTTACCTCATACTCTTCGGGAGCGAGTAACTGCTCGCTGCCGTCAGCATATTTAGCCTTAATAGCAAGACCGCCCAAGTTCAATTCCTGACCTGTGAAGAAAGTACTCTTAGCGATCTCTGAAGAAATATAAATGCTTACGATCTCAGAAGCATTTACATTGAGCTCAAATGATGTGGCAGCTGTGCCTGCATCAATATTAAGATCATCTGTTCTGTATGTTACAGTTACAATATGAGTGCCTGAATCGGCAGCAGTGAATAATGTATCCTTGGTAAGAACCTTGCCGTCCATAGTAAGAACAACATCATCAAAGCCGAATTCTCTTTCCTGACCATCGTTGAGAGTAGCAGTGATCTTCATTCCGTAAGGATCAAAGTTACTGCCTGCATAGTACTCAAGCTTAACCGGAGCATCGGTAACTGTAAGTTTATCAATAATAAGGCTTGTAACATTGATATCGAGGTCAAAGGTAGCAGCGCCTACGGCAACTGTAAGCTTTCTCTGACCTGCATCCTTAAATGTCTTGTTGATTGCATCGTCAAAACCTACAAGAACATAGTCGTTAACATCTGTAACAGCATCTAAGTCCTTAGAAGTACCGTTATCATATTCAACGTGTATCTTCATGCCTGTTACATCAAAAGGCTCATCTACTCTGTAGTCTGTTTTGAGAGGAGGTGTAACCGTGATGCTCTTAACATCAGGCAGTATGTTCAGATTAACCTCTGTCCAGTTGATCTCTGCACATCTTGCAACGATAAGACCTACTGCGACATTGTTTTTATCAAGCTCATTTAATTTAAATGTATTATCTCTGTTATCGATAACCGTAGTGTCTTCAAATGATCCGTCATTGCCTGCATCTGTAGAAAGCGTATAGATGTTACCTGACTTCTTCAGGCTCATCTTGATCACGCTGCCTGCCTCTGCGGCAGGTGCATTGGATCTATATTCATTGCTCTTGCTTAAAGCTCCGCCCGCTCTTGTCCATGCGTATGATCTATCGGGATCGTCTGCACCTAATCTTATTCTACCGACAGCGATCTGATCTTCCATAATGTCGGTATACTGCATATTATCCTTATAAATAGTATCGCTGACTACAAGACCAAAGCCTGCCTGTGTAGCAGATGAATCCTTAGCCTTTGCGCTTGGAACAGCAATTACATTAGCAACAGCTGTGAACTCAAAGTCCTTGTTGATAGGTACCTTCTGATAGTAATAAGCACCGCCGTTTTCACCGCCGGAGATCTTACCCTTATCACTCTTGATGTTATTACCGTCAAGAGTTGCAGTACCTGCTCTCATGTATACATTCTCTTCCGTACCATTGATCTCGTAGATGTATACATCATTGCCTTCTCTGTCCTTAGCCATAGTTACGTTATGCTTTACAGGTTCACCACCGGACATTTCGGTCCAGCTACCTATAGAGTCATACTGACCTATAGAACCTGAAACGCTTGCGATCCATGGATCAACAGAAGTATGTGGATAAACCGGGTCGTCATAGATATCGCCTTCTGCGTCAAGATCAGATAAATCTGAATCTTCCAGATCATCCACAACAACGTCCCCGCCTGAGGACTCGTCTTCAACAGCAGCGTCTGATTCAACATCATCAGGAACCGCTGTCTCTTCTGCTATAACAGTATCGTCCGCTGCTGTAGCAGTGTCTTCCGCAAAAGCGATATTAACTGATGAGAACATCATAGTAGCCGCTAATGCAAAAGCCAGTAAACGTTTCTTCATAGAAAAATTCCTCCTTTTTATTATTTGCAGAAAATCCTGCTTCTACAAATACAACTCTTGAAACTCTCCTGCGGCTGACGCTGCCTATGCACCGATAGCCCATACCGCAGGCTAAATTTCTAAATACGCATTTATAGTTATCTTTATTATAGCTAATTTTTTATGAAAAATCAATATCAAACACTTATAAATTTATTAAAAAAACAGAAAATTTGTGGTAAATATACTATGTCTGCGGTATAAATTTTGCACAATATACACAAAAGCTACTAAATATAGTGTTTTTCCTGTTGTCAGATACTATATTTGCCGTTTTCAAGCTATTTTTTTACTTTCTTACCCCCGCTTCCGATTATTTTTTGTTATTTATTTTGTATATTTTATACAAATTTTAATTTTGTGCAAAATTGAAATATTTTTGAAATATATTATCCCATAACCGCAATATTTACCTGTCAGAAATAAAAAATCCCCTTAAGGGGAATGTAGGGGTGTAGAGTTGATTTTTGTTTAGCTAAGTAATACGACCTCATCGACAGCCCAACGCAAATGTATTTTAAATTCAACGAAGTGGTTGGGCTGCCACTTCCGTTGCAGCGGAAGAAGTTATCCGCCGATACGAAGTATCGCTTTTGCCGAAGGCAAAAGTGCTGAACCTGCGAAGGGGAAGTTTAGGTTTATGCCTTTCAAAGCCACTTATTTACTTATAAAAGCAACAACTAAGCTGCTGTCACAGCCTTTGCGGTAAATGACCTCCCCTAGCGTTAGCGTCGGAGGGGAGGGGGACCAACCGAAGGTTGGTGGAAGGGTCGCCTTACTAACATAAACAAAAACTTACCAAAAATAAAAACATCACAAAGGCTCTCTCTCTATTTTCTTTGTACGTCTGGGATAGTTATCTGGAGTAGGTTTTATTTTTTCTATTATAATAACGCTATGTTTAAGGTCTGTATCGGGCAGGTTCACAAGCTTTAATTCGGAGATGCTTCCGCCCAGAGTATAAAGGGCGTTTCGCGAACGCTCTATCTCGTCATATGCTCCGGGACCCTTTAAGGCTATGAATACTCCGCCTTCCTTTATATAAGGAAGAGAATACTCCGCCAGTACATTAAGAGGAGCCACTGCCCTTGATATAGCTATATCGTATTTTTCTCTGTAATTCCTGTCCTGTCCCAGCTCCTCGGCTCTGCCGTGTATGTATTCTGCCCGAATATCCGTTTCCTCTCCTACAGCCTTTAAGAAATTTATCCTCTTTAAAAGAGAGTCCATCAGCGTAAGCTCTGTACTGGGCTCGGCTATTTTAATGGGAATACCGGGAAAGCCCGCTCCCGTACCTATATCTATTACGCTTTTGCCCTTGAAATCATAAAGATTAAGGGGCACTACGCTGTCTGCAAAATGCTTTATAACTATTTCTCTTTTGTCCGTTATGCCCGTAAGGTTCATAACCGTGTTCCATTCCCTCAGCATATTTCCGTATTTTTCAAACTGCTGCGCCTGTTTATCGTCTATTTCAATATTGATTTTTCCCAAATATTCTTTTACAAATTCTTTCATTATATTTTTCCTTATTTCAATGAGGATATGAACTGCTCGTAAGCGTCGCCCCAGTCGTCAATGGGATATGTAGCGCCGCCGTTGGTGCTCTTGAGCAAATTGTTGCACATAATTTCATTCAAGGCAAAAAATTCGCCTATATCTATAGGAAAGCCTGCCTTTTCCGCAATATCACAGAAATCCGCCATAGGGTCTGCGTTGTTCTGCGTCTCCAGCAAAGCCTTTTTAAGCCTTTCGTCATTTAACGCTGCCTTTAACAAAGCGTCAAGCGTATCGTTTATATTCATAATATACCTCCTTTTCAAAAAAGGTGTCCTTTCGGACACCTTTGCCTTGTTATATTATTATATTATATAATATTATTCTGCTTTTGACAAGTATCCTTTTTACTCCTTTTTTTACTCCCTACCATTATACAAAAAGGCAGCCACAGCCGTACCGCATATTATGATATAGCCTATAATACTGTAGATATCGGGTATCTGACTGAAAAGGAAAAATCCCAAAGCGGCAGCAAATACCACCTGGAAATAGTCGAATACCGAAATTTCCTTGGCAGGGGCATTGGAATATGCCGCCGTTATTGTAAACTGACCGCCTGCTGCGGCAGCGCCTGCCAATATAAGGAACAAAAGCTGAATGCCTGTCATGGGAGCATAGCCAAAAGCAATAAAGGGCAGAGTGATAACACAGCTGAAGGCGGAGAAAAAAAACACAATAAGAGGTCCTTTAACTCCTCTGCTGCCCAAAGCCCTTACCGCCGTATACGCGGCGCCTGCACCCATTCCACCTATAAGCCCTACGAGGGCAGGCATAAATTCAGAAATATCCATAGACGGCTTTATTATAAAAAGCGAGCCTATAAACGCAGTAACAACACCTATGCTCTGTACCAGCTTAGGCTTTTCTCTAAGGAATATAAAAGAAAAAATAATTGCAAAAAACGGCGAAAGCTTGTTAAGCATAGAGGCATCGGAAACATTGAGATGATCCACCGCGTAGAAATTACACAATATGCCCAAGGTACCCATAACAGACCTTATAATGAAAAGGGGCATATCCTTCATTTTATAATCAAAGCCTGCGCCCTTTCTCAGAATAAGAATAAGTGCCGCAAGAGCCGCTATAAAGTTTCTGAAAAAGCTTTTCTGCACAGTGGGGATATCCCCCGACAGCCTTACAAAGCAATTCATAAGCGCAAAGCAGAAGGCAGAGGTGATTATATAGGCTATCGCCTTCTGCTTTTTACTGATATTCTTCATCTTTGCGCCTTATTCGAGAGTGATCTCGTTTACGCCTACATTGTCAAAAATAGGATCGTCGGGGCTGATCACCTCAACGCTTATAGCATCTGATAAATCAGCCGCTTCGTCTGTTTTTTTGTCTTCTTCTTTATTATCGGTAAGGTCCAGAACACCCTCTACCTTAAGTCCTGTGGAAATAGTTGCAGTAGATGTAGCGCCGTCCCAGTTTACTCTTGCGCCTATAGCCTCCGCTACTGCTCTCAGAGGAAGCATAAAGCGTCCGTCTACTATCTGCTGAGGTACATCGGGAATTATTTCCTTGCCGTTTACCGTAAAGCCCTTGTCGCCGTTGGTCATCTTCACTGTAACAATGCTCTTTGTGAGAGTTGCTGTCTTTGTGTCATTGTCCCAGCTTACGTCAAAGCCAAGCTCCTCGAACACTCCCCTCACAGGCATCATTGTCCTTCCGTCAATAATAATGCCCTTGCTGTCAATAGGCTTGCTGTTTACAACAACATTTACATCTGCGGCAAATACGCTTGCGCTCATCATTAACGCTGCCATTGTAATTGATAATAATTTTTTCATTGGTTTTTCCTCCTTTTATTTTGTAGCTGCTTTTATAACAGCCATTACTTCCTCAACACCGTTGGCGGTCTCGTCATTTTTCATGACGGAAATATACTTATCCCTGTTTCTGTAAAGCTCGGTTATCTGTCTGTAAAGACCTTCCTTGGTCATATTTTCCTCAAGGCAAACCTCGGCAAAGCCCTGTTTTTTAAAGCTTTCCGCATTCAGTATCTGATCGCCTCTGCTGGCATCCTTTCCAAGAGGTATCAGCAGCATGGGCTTGTTAAGAGCAAGAAATTCACATATGGCATTACTGCCTGCCCTTGATACTATTACATCGCAAAGAGCAAAGAGATCGGGCAGCTCCTCTGAAATATATTCAAACTGCCTGTAGCCCTCTGTGTTTTCAAAATTAGGGCTGAGATTGCCCTTGCCGCAAAGGTGTATTATATTGAAATCCTTCAAAAGCTTGGGAGCGACTGCCCTTATTATATTATTCACCCTTACCGATCCCTGGGAACCGCCCATTATAAGTATAACAGGCTTGTTGTCCTTAAATCCGCAAAAGGCTCTGCCCTTTTCGGCGCTGCCCTTAAAGAGCATATCCCTTATAGGTGTACCCGTGTGTATGCCTTTTTTGTCCTTTATGTGTTTTACCGCCTCTGGAAAGGTGGTACACACAGCCTTTGCAAAGGGCATAGCCAGCTTATTGGCAAGTCCCGGAGTGATATCAGATTCGTGAGCCACAACGGGGACCCTGTTCATAGCGGCGCCCATTACAACAGGTACAGCTACAAATCCTCCCTTTGAAAACACTACATCGGGCTTTATTTTCTTTATCAGCCTTCTGGACTGCATAATTCCCCGCATTACCTTAAAGACATCCGAAAAATTTTTCTTATCCATATATCTTCTCAGCTTACCTGAGCTTACTCCATAGTACAAAATACCCTGATCCTTTATAAGCTGTTCCTCCATACCTCCCTTGCTTCCTATATAATATATTTCATAGCCTGCTTTCTGAAGATATGGTATAAGGGCAATGTTAGGTGTAACGTGACCTGCCGTTCCTCCTCCTGTCAGAACTATTTTCTTCATAAAAACTCCTCCCAAATTTCATATAACAATATATGAAACTGATTTATATATAAGTATACCCCTTCTTAACTTTATTGTCAAGGTAAGTAAATATTCTAAAATATATTGAAAATAACAAAATTTGTGTTATAATCTAAATAGTAAAAGGCATAAATCTGTATCAAAGGAGAACGCTATGAAAAAAATCGAAGCAGTTATACTGGACTGGGCAGGCACTATTATAGACTACGGCTGTATGGCTACTGTTGAAAGCTTTATAGACCTGTTTGCCGAATACGGCATCACTATTGACGAAAACCTTACAAGAAGAAGTATGGGTATAGACAAGCAGGACCATATCAGAAAGATGATAGGCCACCCGGATATTACAAAGCTGTGGTATGAAAAATGCGATATGGAGCCCAATGAAGGCGATATCATGGAGCTAAGCAGACGCTTTGAGCAAATAATAATAAAGAAATTTGAAAAGTATTCTGAACCTAAGGAGCATGTAAAGAGAACTCTCGATACCATAAGAGAATCCGGTATATGGATAGGCTCTACCACAAGCTATACTCACGAAATGATGAATGTCCTTGAGGAAATTGCAGGACGCAAGGGTGTCAGAGTAGACCTGTGGATAAATTCAGAAGATGTAAACGGCTATGGCAGACCTCTGCCCTATATGATATTCAAGAATATGGAAAAGCTTGGCGTGACCTCCGTTAAATCCGTTATAAAGGTAGGCGATACTGTAAGCGATATCAAGGAGGGCATAAATGCAGGCGTTATTTCCGTAGGTATTATAGACGGCTCCTCTGAAATGGGTATGTCCTATGAGGATTTCCAAAAGCTTACCGATGAACAGAAAAATGAGGAAAGAAAACGCGTCCGCGATAAATTCCTGCTGGCAGGCGCCGACTATGTTATGGACAATATAAAATCTCTGCCCTACATTATCGCACAGCTTGAAAATAAAATTGATATTTAAAACAACACTTGTTGTCAACTACATAATTTATTTAGTCAGTAAGAGAGGCAATTCAAAAGCCTCTCTTTTTTGCATGTTTTACCGGTATTTGCTTATTTTTATATGTGTTTGTAAAACGGGGTTATAGCGATAAATTTTTGTTTATGCTAGTAACTCGACCCTTCCACCAACCTTCGGTTGGTCCCCCTCCCCTCCGACGCTAACGCTAGGGGAGGTCATTTACCGCAAGGCTGTGACAGCAGCTTAGGTATTGCTTTTTCTAAGTAAATAAGGGCTTTTGCAAAGCACCCACCTGAGGCTCCCCTAATCAGGGGAGCTGTCAGCCGCGGCA
>CANQBJ010000011.1 GCA_947589665.1 uncultured Clostridia bacterium | reverse complement strand
AATTCATAAGTCTGATCGCCCTCTGTAAATACAGCGGCTGCGTCCTCTTCTGAATTAGCAAGGAATGCTTCGCCTAATTCGATCATATTCTTGCCTGTAGTGTCTGATACAAGGTCTGTATCAACAGGCCACATATACTCGTCGTTAAGTCCTTCCGTTACAGGAGGCTCCGGAGGAGTATCCTCTACGATACCGATATATGGATTAGAAACAGTTATGTCTCTGTCCGTATCCTTTGAAGCTGTAATAGAAGCAAAGCCGCCTACCTCTTTTGTGGTAATAGGCACAGTACTTGTATATGTATTGCCGTCTACAGTAAGAGTAACGCTTGCATTGTCAAGGTCGATAATAAATTCATACTCATATGTTTTATTTGCGACCAATGCATCTGTTGATACGGAATATCCGTTATCCTTATCGCCGTTTACTCTAAGAGTAAGGTTCTTGTTGCCATCGCTCGCAAGAGCCGCTATCTCGGGATATGTTCCGTCAGCGCCTGCGGGGCCTGTAACGCTTACAAGAGCCCATGAACCGCTCTTCTTAGTAGGAGTAGCCGTACCTCTTACAACTACCTTGCCGCTCTTTATTGTTTCCTTAAGAGGAATGTTGAGCTTAGCGGAATTACTGCTGTCTGTATCATGAAGCTTATATGAATCTGTAGCCTCATCATATGTTACTGATATTGAACCGCCATTGCTATTGTCCTGAGCATCACCCTTTTCAAGAGGAGTTGACTGAACGGGAGCAGATGTAACATCCGCTGTTGTTGCCTCTGTTGTTTCTCCGCCCGGTGTAGGTGGAATAACGGGACCTACATAGTCCCCTGTTGCAGTATACTTGAGATAGAACAGTTCGCTTTCGCCGCTGCCCTTCTTAAGCATATTTGCGCCTGCCTTTACATCAGCTGTAACGCTGCCGCCGCCTGTAGGTACATTAATAGTTGATTTTGAACCGTCGGGATTTGTCAGCTCAATATTTACGCCGCCCTTACTCTTGTCATGAGCAACTATAAGAAGCTTGCCGTCTGCAGGAGCGTTGAAGGTTATCTCTCTGCTGGATTCAAACTTACGCGCTACTGTAAGGCTGCTGTCGGGATCATCGGGATTAGCCATAGGATACTTCTTTGCATCGCCCCAGTCGTTCCATGTCTTGCTGCCGCCGAATACAAAGAATTCACCGTCTATACCGATACCGTTGGTATAATCCCATATAAAGGAATCTCCGCCTTCTTGTAATGTAATTGTAACCTCGATCGTTTCTGTTGTTGAAGCTGTTATCTGAGGCTTATCAATGCTTGCTATCTGCCAGCCCGGAACGCTTGCTGTAACTGCAAGAGGAGTTCCTACGTCAACAGTACCTGTAAATGTATTGTCTGTTGAAGCTGTAAGCTGCTTTGAGCCTACGAATACAACAGCATTTGTTGTGTCAAGAGCCTTCTCTGAGCCTGCTGCTGACACTAATTTAACGGAAACAGCGCCCTGAGCCTTGTCAAGATGTATTTCTGTAGCTGCGTCAGTAGTCTTTATAGCTATAGCCTGAGCGCCTGTAGGAGCAATATAATCGCCTGTGTTTGTAATAGTTACACTGTATGTGCCTGTAACGGGATACTGAGCCTCTGACTTATATGTGCCATCGCCCTGATCCTTAAGCTCTGCGCCGTTGTTAAGTACTACCTTAGCGCCCTTAACGGGAGTATTCTCGCTGCCGCCTGTGAGCTTTACAACTGCAAAGCCGTCGGTATCGGCCTTAAGAGCTGCAGTTCCTTCAAATATGCCGCCGTTTTCTTCTATAGGAGTAGTTGTAACAACAACATTCTCATAGCCTTCCTTAGAAACGGTTACAGCATATTCTGAATGAAGAGAAGCCTTTGATGTGTAAACGCCGTCTCCCTGATGTATGAAGCTAAGGCCGCTTGCCGTAACGGAAGCATCTGTTATAGCCTTGCCTGCTTCGTCTGTAACCTTTATAGAAACCGTACCGAATTCAGTCTGAGGAAGCTCATGTAATGTACCTGCATAGTTTGTAACTACCTCCGGAACGCTCTCAACAGGATCTACCTCTGCCATAGTATTTCCTGCTGAATCGCAGTAGAAATACTTAGGATTAGTATCCCAGTTAGCTATTGAGCCGCCGTCGGGCATTGCAAGACCGTTGTCGGGCAGACATTTTTCTGCTCTTGTCTTAGCTATGGCAAGAGTACCTGCCGCCTTGCCGTCTGTACATTCAACGACCTTTCCGCCTATAGTTACGGAAACCTTCATGTCGTTGTAAACCTTAAGGTTTGAAGTGTTCTTTCTTAAGTTGTAGCAGTTCTTACAAGCTTCAAAGTAGTTGTTCTCTGAGAAGCCTGCTGCCTTTCCTCTCAGGTCGATAACAGTGCTTGTGTCGTGCTTGCTTGCACCGCCTGTCATCTTATCCTGGAAGTATGTATTGTAAATATGTACGTTGCCGCCTGCGCCAAGAGGCTGTCTTGAAGCAACGCTCTCATACCAGTTGTGATGAAGAGTCATAAAGAACTGGTCGTTTGAGTCTCCTGCGCCGAGAAGATTTGTCTTGTGGCACTTGATGTAGTGGTTGTAGCTCATAGTGTAGTACTGACCTCTCTTGAAGTCGCATGAGCCGTCGCCCTCTGTCTTGTCGCTTGCCGTTGAAGGATTGGCATGACCGGGATAGAATACGTTGTTGTGTACCCATACTCTCTGTATAGGACATGAAACGGGATCGTCACCCTGGAAGCCAAGACCGTCCTCCGTATAGTTTCTGAATGTAAGGTTCCTTACTTCATAGCTTATGCCGCTTTCCTTAGGACAGGTTGAAGTCTGTGAGAATGTGAAGCCCCAGCCGTCTACCTCGGCATCGTCACCGATACCCTCTATTGTAATATTTCTGGCATACTTTGTAATGGCAAGATTGCCGTTGTCACCCTTGGAACCGCCAAGAGCGTTATCCTTTGCATCATAGGGAGTAAGGTTCTTGGGAACGGTTACCTTACCTATAAGTCTTACGATAATAGGATGGTTGTCCGTGATAGTAACCTCCTGCATATACTTATAATTGTTGTTAAGTATATTGCCTATGCCCTCGCAGGTCCTTGTCCAGTCTGCGCCTGATGAATTTGAATGATAGGCTATAGGAGCATGTCCCTCATAGCCGGGAAGCTCAACCGTATCCTTGTTTTCATCCGTTACATAAACTATAATTGCTCCTTCCTTGGGAGTACCGTCGTTGTTATATGCGCCAACGCCCGGATATGACTGAGGACCGCCTGACTGCGTCCAGTGAGCGTAGCCTGAACGGTCATGAGCAAGTACGTTTATGCCCTTTCTCTCGTGAACTGTCTTGTCGGATGCAGTTATCTTGATGTCGTATACGCCTTCCTTAAGTCCGGGGATATCCACACGACCATAGCCGTTTGTAGAAGCCTTTCTTATAAGGAACTCTGCATCATTACCTTCAAGTGCAGTATAAGCTGAATCTGAGCTAAGCTTATACTCAACTGTTGCAGAGTCGGGGTCACTGTCCTTCCACTCTGCATAAAGTGTTTCATACCAGCCGCCGGATATGCTCGGCGCTGCTGAAACCATTGCCGTATCAACAGCTATAGAGCCCATTAACAATGAAGCTGCAAGCACCGTTGACAAAACCTTTTTGAAAAATTTCATCGGTTATATTCCTCCTTAACCTTTTTTTGAGAAAGAGCAAATTATCCCATCTTTCCCATTATAAATACAATAATACAACTTTTATTTTTTTAAAACAATATGCAAATAAGACAAATAATCAACGGGTATTTTGTGTAAAAATACTTCAAAAACATTAAATTTATGTTTCATTAAAATTACTGCTTAAATATTGAAAACCCCTTAAAAATAATGTATAATTATTTCATATTAAAATCAAGGAGGGTAAATATGAATTTAAGACGAATTATTGCAGCCATATCAGTCGTAACAATGCTTTTAGGCTCAGTCAGCGTACAGGCATCAGGCACTCCCGTCACAAGGGGAGAGGCTGCGGATATGCTTGCTGCGGCAGCAGACGACTACACTCCCGGTATAAGCAAAGGAGACATACTCAAGGGCTATGAGGACGGACAGCTCCACGAGGAGCAGGGTCTTACCCGCGCAGAGGCTCTTGTAATGCTCAAGAGAGCCTTCGGAGAGTTCCCTGCTCCCACGGGACACAATCTGAGAACAGGCTATCCCGCAGAAAACTTTACGGATATTCCCGACTGGGCGGATGAGGAAATAGCCGATGTGCTTGCTTCGGGCATAATAGCAGGCACCTCCGAGAATACGCTTTCTCCCGACGAGCCCCTTACAAGGGAGCAGCTTGAAGCACTTATAAAGCGTACATATGCCTATATGGGCAAAAGCCTAAAGGACGACTTCTGGGCAACCGTCAATAAAAATGACCTTGATACTCTTGAAATAGATGAAGGCAGAGCATATGTGGGCGGCGCATTCAATGAAACTGCGAATACCGTAGAGGAACAGATGACAGCTATAAGAGATGAGCTTCTTGCAGGAAATTATGAAAAAGGCTCAAAGGAGCAGAAAATTGCCGACCTCTACAGAAGCATAATGAATAAGGAATACAGGGCTAAAACGGGAATGGCGCCTATAATGCCTTATATGGAGCTTATAGACAAGGCGCAGAGTGTTGAGGATATCATTGATATAAACAACACTCTTATAAAAGAGCTTGCATTGGCGTCCCTTATGACCTTCGGCGTATATGTAGACGATAAGGACAATTCAAAGAATATAATTCGCTTTAGTGTACTTTCAGGATTTCTTGGCGTAGGCTCCTTGTATGAGGACGAAAACACAATAGACGCATACAAAAAGCTTATAAATACATATTTCAAGGCTGTAGGCGAGACCGATGAGGAGGCTGACAGGGACGCCGACCTTGTAATAGACTATGAATCAAGGATAATGAAGTATTTCCCCGATATTCAGGAATTAAATGATGTTGACAAGACGTACAATCTGTATAAATTAGACGATATAAAGGAAATGTTCCCGACCGTTGATATAGATTCCGTATTTGCAGCCTCAGGCTATGACGAAAGCTGGAAAACCACCGATGTGCTGCTTATATGCCCTGATTTTACAAAAGCTGTAGCGGCAGAGCTTACCGATGACAATATAGATACCCTTAAGGCATACATTAAATTTGTAGTTTTATTCAATACAGGAGGTAATCTTTCAGAGGAGCTTTCAGATGCCGAATATACCTTTTATGAGGAAACGGGCATGGGCGTAAGAGAAACCGAAGAGCAGAAGGCTCTTTCCACTATAGAGGGTACATTTTATGACTACCTGGGCGAAATATATGCCAATAAATATTTCTCAGCCGAAAAGAAACAGAATGTCGAAAATATGGTAAGGGATATAATAGACGTATATAAGAACCGTATTGAAAAGGTGGACTGGATGAGCGACAAGACAAAGGAAAAGGCTCTGCTTAAGCTCAGGGAAATGAAGATACTTATAGGCTATCCCAATGAATACAACGACCCCTATGAATATGCACAAATAAACAGCGACAGCCTTTATGAAAATAGTATAAGTCTGTCATTGTCAGTGCAAAAAAAGAATATTGAGGAGCAGTTCAAACCTATTGATGAAAACTATATGGACGATCTGGCGGTTTATGATGTAAACGCTTGTTATAATCCTTCAACGAACGAGATAGTATTCCCTGCCGCAATACTTCAGGCGCCATTCTATGACTATAACGCATCCTATGAGACCAATCTGGGCGGCATAGGCTATGTTATAGCTCACGAGATATCTCATGCCTTTGACAATTCCGGAGCGAAATTTGACGAAAAGGGAAATTATTCAAACTGGTGGACAGACGAGGACAAAGCAGCCTTTGACGCTCTATGCGATAAGATGGCAGAATACTATGACGGTCAGGAAATAGCTCCCGGCATACTATCAGACGGCGAGCTGACATTAAGTGAGGACATTGCAGACAACGGAGCTATGAGCTGTATACTGGAGGTAGCATCTCATCTTGAAAATCCCGACTACGACGCTCTTTTCAGAGCTGCCGCATACTGCTATGCAGAAAGCAGCGACCGCAGCACTCTGGAATTTGATACTGTAAGCGATGTTCACAGCAACGGAAAGCTCCGTATAAACAGAGTATTTGAAAACAATCAGATATTCTACGATACCTACGGTATAAAGGAGGGCGACGGTATGTACGTTGCTCCTGAGGACCGTGTACATATATGGTAATGTATACCCGAAAGCCTGCAGGAAATGCCGCAAGACATCTTCCTGCAGGCGTGTGG
Source organism: uncultured Clostridia bacterium (assembly GCA_947589665.1). Classification (GTDB taxonomy): domain Bacteria; phylum Bacillota; class Clostridia; order Lachnospirales; family CAG-274; genus CANPXH01. The sequence goes on along the minus strand of CANQBJ010000011.1, from coordinate 41,516 downwards.
GTCTTATCTGCACGCTGATCAATATTGCTGCCATGTTATGACCTGTGCAAAATGGCATAATGCGGCAGCTTTGTTTGTTTGGGAATATATTTTTATCTATATAAACCTCCCAATGCTCCTTTTATTTTGCCGCATAATTTATTGCAGAGCATACATATCCTACTTTAAATGACGCAAACTGTTAAAAAAAAGGCATAAACTACTGAGAAAAAAGGCTCGGAATATGCTATACTTATTATAATGGAATTTATATTGAATAATATATGGAGGCACAAATATGTTAGATTTGCGAGATAGGATAATAAGCGTAAAGGAAAACTTAAACGATACGGAATTTCTTAAAAGCGTCACAGGTGTTGATGACCTGAGCGGAGATAAGCTGCGCTCGGCTCTTGACAGCATATACATAGACGGCAAAAACCTTACGGACACTCTGAGCGAGGAGGAGCAGTACGATATTTCCGCCTATGCAAGAGCTGTAAGAAACGCATTGAATGTAGAAAATAATTCCTTCGTGACAATAATGAAAAAGAATTCCATTTTTGCAGAGCCGAAAGCCGTAATACCCGACATAGACGATTCGGAGGATATTATTCCGATTTCGGACAGAGAAAAATACAATAGAAAAACAGATATTGCAAGGAGGTATATTGCAGGCTACAGGAGAAAGAGGAATGAAGCGGTTTCAGACTGTCAGAATGAACTGGACAGCAAACGTAATGAGAACGCCCATATTTTCTTTGACAGGCTCTTTTACAATGAGGACGGCACTCTTAAGGATTCCCAAAAGGACCCTGCGCAAATGAGTTATTCAGATCTTACAAGTAACGCAGCAGGTCAATTCGATCATCTGATCCCCAATTTTATAATAACCAGGACCCCCGAGAACCTTGTATATGCATATATGATGACAAAGGAATATCCCGAAGGCTCCGGAAAAACCCTGACATATGAGCAGCTTTTTGATGATAATTCCGAGGATATGAAAAAATTCAAGGAAAAAAGCGGACGTGAATTTTTCGATATTTTCTCAGCGGATAAAAACGGCAATAATGCCGAAAAATTCAACAATGTAGCATATCCCGTTGTTTTGAAGATGACAAACACATTTTTACAGCAAAAGGTAGGTTATCACGACATAAATAACCTTGACGATATGCATGGAACTCTTATGACAAGTAATAAGGTGAATTTTCTGAACGATCTGTTCCAGCAGTTCAGTCATGTAGGCAATCTGAACCACGTTATGGCAAAGGTCGCAAGCCCTCTTTATTTAGACGACATTATATACAAATTCAGGCTGGATTACATTAAATCAGACCTATATTCGGACAACAGTCCTATAAATGCAGCGTGCGATGCTAACCCTAATCTGGCAAATGCTATAAAGACCCAGGCAGTAATCGATATACAGAACATAAAAGCAATTCTCGAAGCTCCCATAGGCTGTATGGAGGGAGAGTGCGAAAAAAGACTTATGAATCAGGTGGGGCGTATAGGCACATTCTATTTGAGCGGCGACGAGGCCGAAAAATACAGGAACGGTCTTGAAAACGAATGTGTAAAGGAATTTGAAAAGCCTGAGCATAAAAAGGAATTTGGAAGAATAGAGCGAAATGCCATAAAGATCGCTCAGAATCCTCCCAAGGACCCTATAGCCCATAATATTGAAGAGGGTGCAGGCGCCTATAAAGCAGTTATTAAAGATGATAGCTTTGATATTATGCTGCCCATTGATAATGATAATCTTCAGAAATTTGCAAGAGGAAAATACACAAATCTCGGAGGAAACAAATTAAAGGATTGCTACGGTATGCAAAAAGGCCTTCTCTATGAGCTTACAGGCTGTCTGTATACGGAAAGAGACCCTATGCTGGCAACGAACGAGGATAAAAAAATGCTTATGAATGCCGTGAACAATGTAATGATAAACGGTGTTACAATGGCAGACCGCTTTCATCTCAATGAAAACAATATCATAGAAGACATAGCTCTGGCGGAAAGAAAGCTGGCAAATATAATGCTTAACAATGACGGTACCGATATGATATGCGTCAAAACCGGAAGGAATACAATATGCTCTGCCAATGTAACGCTCAATATGCCTATGGCAAGAAGCTTCAATTCTCAGGAGGACTACGAAAAAGCAGTTGAGAAATTTGAAATGAATAAGAAAAACACTGAAGTCTCAAACGCTTATGCCAAGCTTCACAACTGTCTTGCCGATGACAGCGAGCTTAATAACTGCGAAAATATGCTCAGAGAAAACGGCATAAAGCTCCCCGGCAGGCATTTAAGCGCCAAAGCGGCAGAGGATATATTCGGCAAAAGCCCTAAGGACAGAGTACTGCCCCAGCTTATAGGCAGGAACTTCAGCGACAACAATGAGCTTACCGAGGCTGCAAAGAATGTGTACATAGGCGACAGGACCCTTGCGGAGCTTTGTCCCGTAAATGCAGAGCTCAGCACAAAGGAAAATATGGAGGCTATGGGAAGGCTCCTGAGCGAAACGATGAACAGGAATATGCATTCCGATAGCGAGTATACCCCCATTCTATTCAAAAATAAATACGGCAATATAGAAAGCGTAAGGCTTGATATGGAAAAGCCCGTAAGACCTAAGCCCGTTGAACTGTTCTCAGGCGTAAAGGCATTTTTCATGAGAGCCGCAGCAGAGGAAAACAAAAAGGAATACGACAAGTATGTAGCTGCCGAAAACAGGTATATAAACGATTCCCAGCAGTACAGCAGGTTTTCAAAGTACAACGAAGCCGTTGAAAGAGCCAGAAGGTCTATGGTCAGGACAGAGATGGGCGAGGAGCCAACGAGAGTAGCGATAAGTCTTGATCAGGCTGTACACCAAAGCGGACACACTCACACCAACATAGCTGAAAACACACTTACACATCCGCAGCCGACAAATCAGCACACCGCTCAGAACAACGGTATTGCCGTACACTGATTTTTACGGCATACATAATGTAATTTATAAATTTATATATTAAATAAGGAGGATGCAATATGAAATTAAAAAAACCTTTAGCAATAATAACAGCCCTTGTAATGCTTATACCCTCTGTAGGCGCATATGCTGCCGACAAAACTCCCATCACAAGGGGCGAGGCTGCGGATATGCTTGTGCAGGCAGCGGCAGACGACTATACACCGGGGCTTGAAAAGGAGGATATTTTAAAGGGCTACGAGGACGGACAGCTTCACGAGGATCAAGGCGTTACCCGTGCAGAGGCACTTGTAATGCTTAAGAGAGCCTTCGGAGAATTCCCCGCTCCTACGGGAGACAATCTGAGAACGGGCTATCCCGCTGAAAACTTTACGGATATTCCCGACTGGGCGGATGAGGAAATAGCCGATGTGCTTGCTTCGGGCATAATAGCAGGCACCTCCGAAAATACTCTTTCACCAAACGACCCCATTACGAAGGAACAGCTTGAAACACTTATAACACGTACATATACCTATATGGGCAAGAACCTAAAGGACGACTACTGGGCAACCGTCAATAAAAGCACCCTTGATACTCTTGAAATAAAAGAGGGCAGAACATCTGCCGGCGGCGCATTTGAAACCATTTCGGATACCGTAGAGGAACAGATGAAGGCCATAAGAGACGAGCTTCTTGCAGGAAGCTACGAAAAGGGTTCAAAGGAGCAAAAAATTGCCGACTACTACAGAAGTGTAGTCAACAAGGAATACAGGGCAAAAACGGGAATGGCGCCTATAATGCCTTATATGGAGCTTATAGACAAGGCGCAGAGCGCTGAAGATATTATAAAAATAAACGGCACCTTTATAGAAGAATTGGGAATAACGCCCCTTATGTTCTACGCTACAGATGTAGATGCCTATGACAATTCAAAAAATGTGCTTGCTTTTGATGTAAATATAGGATATCTTGAATCAAACGCTCTGTATGATGACCAAAACACAATGGACGCATACAAAAAGTATATGAACGCTTGTTTCAAGGCTATAGGCGAAACCGATGAAGAGGCTGCAAGGGACACGGAGCTTGCAGCAGGCTATGAAGCAAGGACAATGAAGCATTACCCCGATGCTCAGGAGCTGTATGATATCAACAAGACATACAATTTGTATAAATTAGATGATATAAAGAAAATGTTTACCGGAGTTGATATTGATCCCGTATATACGGCATCAGGCTATGACGAAAGCTGGAAAAACACCGATATACTTATTTACTACCCTGATTATATAAAGGCTATAGGGGCAGAGTTTACCGACGACAATATAGATACCCTTAAGGCATATACTAAATTTGCAGTTCTCTACAAAGTAGGACACGCCCTTTCAGACGAGCTCTTAGACGCCAGATATACATTTCTTGAAGAATCCGGCATGGGCGCAAGAAAGAACGAAGAACAGCATGCTCTTTCCGCTATAGAAAATGTGTATTATGATTACTTAGGCGAAATATATGCCAATAAATATTTCTCTGCCGAAAAGAAACAGAATGTTGAAAATATGGTAAAGGATATAATAAGCGTTTACAAGACGCGTATTGAAAATGCAGACTGGATGAGCGACAATACAAAGGAAAAGGCTTTGCTCAAGCTCAATGAAATGAAGGTACTTATAGGCTATCCTGAGGTATACAAGGACCCCTATGAATACGCGGAAATAAACAGCGACAGTTATTATGAAAACTATGTGAGCCTCCAGGTATCAAAGCATAAAAAGGAAATTGAGGATCAGTTCACGCCTATAGACGAAAACGATATGACGGAAATGCCTGTTTATATTATAAACGCTTGCTATAGTCCTTCAAGGAATGAAATAATATTCCCTGCCGCAATACTTCAGGCGCCCTTCTATGACTATGACGCATCCTATGAAACCAATCTGGGCGGCACAGGCTATGTTATAGCTCACGAAATATCTCACGCCTTTGACAATTCCGGCGCAGACTATGACGAAAAGGGAAATGTTTCAAACTGGTGGACAGACGAGGACAGGGCAGCCTTTGACGCTCTCTGCGATAATATGATAGAATACTATAACGGTCTGGAGGTAGCTCCCGGCATATTGTCAAACGGCGAGCAAACCTTAAGCGAAAATATTGCCGATAACGGCGCTGTAAGCTGTATACTGGAAATAGCATCTCATCTTGAGGACCCCGACTATGACGCGCTTTTCAGGTCTGCGGCTCTGTGCTGGGCAGAAAGCAACAGCCGCAGCTATCTGGCATATATCAATGCAATCGATGTCCACAGCTGTGCAAAGCTCCGTGTAAACAGAGTATTCCAGAATAATCAGATATTCTACGATACCTACGATATAAAGGAGGGCGACGGTATGTACGTTTCTCCCGAGGACCGTGTTAAGATATGGTAATGTATGACCGTATTCAATATTAAGGAGGTTAAATTATGAAACTAAGACGAATTATTGCGGCTCTATCCGTCGCAACAATGCTTTTCGGCTCAGTCAGCGTACAGGCGGCAGGCACTCCCCTTACAAGGGGCGAGGCTGCGGATATGCTTGTGCAGGCGGCGGCAGACGACTATACACCGGGGCTTGAAAAGGAGGATATTTTAAAGGGCTACGAGGACGGTCAGCTTCACGAGGAGCAGAGGCTTACACGCGCAGAGGCTCTTGTAATGCTTAAGAGAGCCTTCGGAGAATTTCCCGCTCCCACAGGAGATAATCTTAGGACAGGCTATCCTGCAGAAAGCTTTACGGATATTCCCGACTGGGCAGATGAGGAGATAGCCGATGTGCTTGCCTCAGGCATAATAGCAGGCACCTCCGAAAATACTCTTTCTCCCGACGACCCCATTACGAAGGAACAGCTTGAAACACTTATAACGCGTACATACACCTATATGGGCAAGAACCTGAAGGACGACTACTGGGCGACCGTCAATAAAAATACCCTTGATACTCTTGAAATAAAAGAGGGCAGAACAACTGCCGGCGGCGCATTTGAAACCATTAATGATACCGTAGAGGAACAGATGAAGGCTATAAGAGACGAGCTTCTTGCAGGAAGCTATGAAAAAGGTTCAAAGGAGCAGAAAATTGCCGATTTCTACAGAAGTGTAGTCAACAAGGAATACAGGGCTAAAACGGGAATGGCGCCTATAATGCCTTATATGGAGCTTATAGACAAGGCGCAGAGCGTTAAGGATATCATTGATATAAACAACACCTTTATAGAAGAAATGGGAATAATGCCCCTTATGTACTACGGTACAGATATAGACGTTAAGGACAATTCAAAAAAGGTATTTTCTTTCGATGTAAGTGTAGGACAGCTTGGAGCAAAAGCTCTGTATGATGACCAAAACACAATGGACGCATACAAAAAGCTTATGAACACTTACTTCAAGGCTATAGGTGAGAGCGATGAGGAGGCTGCAAAGGACACCGAGCTTGCAGCAGGCTTTGAGTCAAGGACAATGAAGTCTTTCCCCGATGTTCAGGATATGACTGACATCAACAAGCTTTTTAATCCTTATAGACTGGATGATATAAAGGAAATGTTCCCGGGAGTCGATCTGGATTCCGTATATACGGCTTCAGGCTATGACGAAAGCTGGAAAAACACCGATATAATTATTTACTACCCTGATTATATAAAAGCTATAGCAGCTGAGTATACCGATGACAATATAGATACCCTTAAGGCATATACTAAGTTTGCAATTCTCAGCAAATTAGGAAGCACCCTTTCAGACGAGCTTTTAGATGCCGAATATACCTTTATGGAAACAGTCGGCATGGGCGCAAGAAAGAACGAAGAACAGAATGCTTTTTCCGCTATAAAGAGTACATTTAATGATTATTTAGGCGAAATATATGCCAACAAATATTTCTCTGCCGAAAAGAAGCAGAATGTTGAAAATATGGTAAAGGATATAATAGACGTTTACAAGACGCGTATTGAAAACGTGGACTGGATGAGCGATAAGACAAAGGAAAAGGCTTTGCTCAAGCTCGATAATATGAATATACTTATAGGCTATCCCGAGGTATACAAGGACCCTTATAAATATGCGGAAATAAACAGCGACAGTTATTATGAAAACTATGTGAGCCTGTCATTGTCAAAGCATAAAAAGGATATTGAGGATCAGTTTACACCTATGGACAAAAACGATATAAGCAAAATGCCTGTTTATATGATAAACGCAGGTTATCAGGCTTCCATGAACCAGATAATATTCCCTGCCGCAATACTTCAGGCGCCCTTCTATGACTATGACGCGTCCTACGAGGCTAATCTGGGCGGCATAGGCTATGTTATAGCTCATGAAATATCACACGCCTTTGATAATTCCGGAGCAGACTTTGACGAAAAGGGAAATATGTCAAACTGGTGGACAGATGAGGACAGAGCAGCCTTTGACGCTCTCTGTGATAAGATGGCGGCATACTATGACGGTCTGGAAATAGCTCCCGGCATATTGTCAAACGGCAGACAGACCTTAGGCGAAAATATTGCAGATAACGGCGCTGTAAGCTGTATACTGGAAATAGCATCTCATCTTGAAAATCCCGATTATGACGCTCTTTTCAAATCTGCAGCCCACTGCTGGGCAGAAAGCAACAACCGCAGCTATCTGGCATACATTACCGCAAGCGATACTCACAGCTTTGCAAAGCTCCGTGTAAACAGAGTATTTGAAAATAATCAGATATTCTACGATACCTACGGCATAAAGGAAGGCGACGGTATGTACGTTGCCCCTGAGGACAGAGTGCATATATGGTAATACTAGAGTGTCGATAAAATCGACATACTTGCAAGAAATGCCCTACGACATTTCCTGCAGATATTATGATAATACATAAAAAAACCGCTTTTCAAAGGTTCATTTCCCAATGAAAAGCGGTTTTTTATACTGTTATCAAAAGCCCTCTGCTCCCTGTGCCTTTGCCCTGGATATCCTGTAGTCGTCCATAAGCTTTACACAGCCTGCCACATCTGTTTTTTTGCGGAAAAGACTGTCTATCACAGCTACCATATCATCTCCGCTGTAGCCTATTATCCTTGAGGCGGCAGTTGATACGCGTTCATTTTCATTTATAGACCTTTCCGCGTCAGTCACCATAGGGGACTGTATATTCGTAGTCTGTCCCTTAAAGCACTTTACAGTGGATATGCCGTCAAAGGCGACATTGTAGTTTTCAGGCTCTGCGCAGAAGGAAAGGAAGTCCAGAGCCGCATCCCTGTTTTCACTGTTCTTATTGACAAGCATCATATTAAGGTTTCCGCCTTCATAGGTACCCTTTTCAGCGGTATTTAAAAAGGCGGGCATAAGGGCAAAGTCATCAACGGAATATGTTCCGTCCTTTGCAAGGTCGGTATAGAACCATGTGTCCCATATAAATGTCATAACAGCCTCACCGGATGCCATTGCATTGCTTATACCGTCCCAGCCGCATTCCAGATAGTCGGAACCGAACCAGCCCTTGTCGGCGGCGTCGGATATCCACTGTATCATATCTGTTACCTGTGGGATATCGGCATACTTTATTTCGTTTTTATTCAGCTTTTCAAGTAATTCCGGATCATCGGCAAAAATAGGGTCAAGTCCGAACTGTATCATCCACGCAAAGCCGTTGGCAGGCCAGCATATAGGAGTATAGCCTGTGTCTGCAAGAGCGCGGCACAGCATATCGAACTCCGCCTGTGTAGATGCAGGCTTAAGACCAAGACTGTTTAAAAGTGTCTTGTTGTAATAACAGCCCGAAACGGAATTTTCCCAGAAGGGCAGTCCCAGAAGATTGCCGTCCTTATCCTTGCAGTAGGCAAGAGCGCCGTCAGTAAGATCGGACACCCATTTCTCATTGTTGAGATAATAGAAATTATTCTCTACGTCAAAGCGGTCCAAATCTGTTGAATGAAAGTGCATAAATATATCGGGAGCATTCCCCGACTCAAAATCATGGGCAGCCGTTTCCTCGAATTTAGCGTCTTCATAGGATATAATATCCAGCTTATTGCCTGTGGCATCCTCATAGCGCTTGAATATAGCGGTCATATAGCTTTTATTGACGTCACTTTCCCTGCCCATTATGGAAAGGGTCACTTTTGTATCGGTTTTTTCCGTATTGCCGCAGGCTGCAAGCACAAATACGGAAAGGGCTGTCAGTATTGCCAAATATCTTTTTTTCATTTGCCTTCTCCTTCCTCTTCATCTGCCTTTCTCTTATTCACAAGCTGTGCAACAAGGGATCTTACCGTATCCATATCTATAGGCTTTGCCAGATGTCCGTTCATACCCGAATCAAAGGCATTGCGCACGTCCTGTGCAAAGGTATTTGCCGTCATAGCCGCAATAGGTATAGTTTCTGCCTCTGGATGAGAGGAGGAACGTATTTTCCTTGTAGCGTCATAGCCATTCATAACGGGCATCTGCACATCCATAAGTATAATATCATAATATCCCGGCTCTGAGTCCTCAAACATATCTACAGCCTCTTTGCCGTTTACGGCAAGTTCACAGTCTGCCCCCTCCATAGCCAGCATTTCCGTAAGTATCTCGGCATTGAGTTCATTATCCTCAGCCACAAGGAAGCGAAGTCCCTTTATAACGCCCTCTGTCTTTCTATTGCTCTCGGTATAGTCCATAAACAAGGGCTTTATGGTCTGCCAGAATACAGAGGCAAAGAACGGCTTTGGCATAAAGGCATTTATGCCTGCCTGACGCGCCTCGTCCTCAATGTCGCTCCAGTCATAGGAGGTCAGCACAAGTATAGGCACCTTCTCTCCAAGCTCCCTTCTTAGAAGCTCAGCTGTCTGTACACCGTTTAAGCCGGGCATTTTCCAGTCCAGAAGTATAACGTCAAAATCATTGCCCCGACTATGAGCCTCAACTGCCATATCCACAGCAGTCCTGCCGTCTGAGGCGCATGCCACCTCTACTCCCGTGTCTTTCATAAGCTCACATATATCCATGCATATTTCCTCTTCGTCATCGGCTGCAAGTATGCGCTTTACCTTCTTGCGGTACCAAAGCTCTGTATTTTCCTGTTCGGGAAGTGAGAAGGTAAGCTCTACCGTAAATGTAGTACCCTGCTCAGGCTTGCTCTCCGCCTCTATTATGCCTCCCATAAGGTCTACAAGATTTTTGGTGATCGCCATGCCAAGACCCGTACCCTGCACCTTATTGGTGACGGAGTTTATTTCACGGCTAAAGGGCACGAATACCTGCTTAAGAAATTCCTCGCTCATTCCTATGCCGTTGTCCTTAACTGTAAATCTTAGCTTCGTATACTGATCTTTCTTACGGGATATCTCCTTGACCGTGAAATCTATATTTCCACCTTCGGGAGTATACTTTACAGCGTTGGAGAGAAGATTTATAAGTATCTGATTGAGCCTGAGCTTATCGCCTGTCAGCTGCTCCGGAGGCGTACCCTGTACCAGCATCCTCAGCTCCTGTCCCTTTGCCTTTGCCTGGGGCATAAGTATTATACTGAGCTCCTCCATAAGCTCAGGCAGGCTAAACACCTCTAAATTAAGAGAGGTCTTTCCGCTCTCTATCTTGCTCATATCCAGCACATCGTTTATAAGACTTAAAAGATGATGACTGGAGGCTGTTATTTTCCTTGTATATTCCCTTACCTTATCGGGACGGTCCGCATCCTTTTCAAGAAGCACCGAAAAGCCCACTATGGCATTCATAGGCGTGCGTATATCATGGGACATATTGGAAAGGAAATTGCTCTTAGCCTCGTTGGCGCTTCTCGCTGCCGTAAGAGCCTCGCGGAGCTTCTGCGTCATCTGGCGGTCCATAGTCCTGTCTGAGAGTACTATGATATATTTTTTAACACCCTGCAGGCTCATATGGTATACCGTCATTCTGTACCAACGGCGCTCACCCGTGGTCTGATGCACATATTCATATTCCCAGTATCTGTTGCCCTGAACGGGTATATCCTCAAGCACATCCTTGGGGATAATGATATCCTTATCGGCAGATGCATTTATAAGCACTCTTATATTCTCACGTGCCTCCTGGAGGGGTATGCCTATAAGCCTTTCGATATTGGGGCTTATATAGTCTACGCTGTGATCCTCCGAATTAAGCATTATAAATATATCGTCTACACTGTTTGAAAGCAGGTCAAACATTTTTTCCCTGTACTGTAGCTCCATTCTGTTTATATGGGATAGCTTGTGTCCCCGCATAAGCAAAAGAGCGATAACGGCTGCGCCTATAAGCAGAGAAAGCACTGTCATAACATTGGCAGTGGTCTTCTGCACTGACAGAAAGCCTGCGCTTACGGCATTGAGGGGAACTGCGCTCAGCAGTATATAGTCCTGATAGCCTACGGGCTGATAGAGTATACAGTAGTCCACATCCCCTATCTTACACCGCAGTATATCCGAACTGCCCTTTTCCCACTGGCTTTTTATGTTATCCAGCTTATCTTCGCCCAGGTCTGAGGCTGCCTTAAGGTACATAAGGTAATTACCAAATACATTGCCTCCCGTCTGTGTGGAAAGAAGTATTCTTCCGTCGTCATGTATTACAAAGCACCTTGCATTGCCTGAGAAGGCGTCTACATTAAGGGAGCTGGCAAGGTCGGCATTATTATAGCATACTCCTATGGCGTCAAAGGCGAAGTCCTTATATGTACCATGGCGCACAGGCACTGCAAAGACTATTACCTCCTGACCTGTGGACATAGTCTTGTCCATCATTATATGCTCCTTGTTTTTAATAAGCTCGGTAAGCATATCCTCTGAATCCATAGTGTCCTGAACACCGTTTAATGTAACGCATCTGCCGTCAGCGGCTATGAAGAAAAAGTCCGAAAAGCCCCATGACTTCTGCTCCTTTGCTATAAAGGCGGAAACCTCGTCGTTTTCATTGTCCTCCGTAACGGCAAAATAGTCTCCCCAGCTGTCCAGAACGCCCCAGTTCCTCTCCAGGAAGGCGCCGAAGGAATTATTTACCTGAGAGTATATCTCCTTAAGGTGTACCGTACTGTCCTCATATATTCTCTGAGATATATAATCAAAATAGAACATTCCTATGGAAACGGCAGAAATGCCCACTATACAGATAAGAAATGTCAGTATTATTTTACCGGATATCCTTTTCATAGCCTTACCCCGTATGCAATATATCGGCATAAATATGCTGTGCCGATACTTCTCCCATATTACTGCTTTATCCTATAAATTCTAACATACGCAGACAAAAAAGTCAACAAATGCCAGCCGTTATACAGCCCTTCCGCTGTAAAAGATTATAGCAGAATACAGACCGTATTGCAATGGCGATTGAAAAGCAGGATATATTCTGATATAATCTATACAGGAGGCGGAAAAGCCCGTCGGCAAGCTTTATATAAACACTGACATTGCAAAGGGAGAAAGCTATGAACAAGACAATAGGCATACTTGCCCATGTGGACGCAGGCAAAACTACCTTCTGTGAAAACCTGCTCTACAACTCAGGCATAATACGCAGTATGGGCAGGGTAGACCACAAAAGCTCCTTTATGGACAACAACTCAATAGAGCAGGAAAGAGGCATAACCATATTTGCGGAAAATGGTGTTTCTGAGTACAAAAGCAATACCTATTACCTTATAGATACTCCTGGGCATATGGACTTTTCCACAGAAACGGAAAGAGCCTTATGCATACTGGACTATGCCATTATGATAATAAGCGGCTCAGACGGTGTGCAGGCGCACACCCTTACACTGTACAGGCTCCTTGAAAGGTACGGTATACCCGTGTTTTTCTTTATCAATAAGACAGACCTTGCCACAGCCGATATAAATATGGCTATTGAGGATATAAGCTCAAGGCTTACAGAGGATATAGTGTATATTGACAGTATAGAGGACGATAGCCTTGCGGAATTTATTGCCGAAAGAGACGAGGACTTTATGGAGAAGTTTTTCGGCGGATATGATAAAGGCGACCTTGTAAAGGCTGCCTCCCATGTAATAAAAGAACGGAGAGGCTTTATAGCTATGTCAGGCTCTGCTCTTGCCTCAGAGGGAGTAAAGGAGTTCTTTGATGTATTTGACACACTGACCTATACGGAGTACCGCAAGGACGCTGAGTTCAGTGCGGAGGTTTTTAAGATACGTCATAATAACAAGGGTGAAAGGCTTACCTATGTTAAGATACTCAAGGGCAGTATCGGTGTGAAGGAAGAGATATGCGGCGAAAAGATAAACGAAATAAGGCTTTATAACGGCTCAGGCCATACTATGCTGCAGAGAGCAGAGGCAGGACAGATACTTGCCTTTACGGGCATACGCTCTCTTGCCTGCGGCGATGTTTTTGGCAGAGAGGGTATCATAAGCCATACAAAATATGCTCTTTCCTCTGCCCTTGAGGCAAGGGTCATAATCACAGACGATACGGACAGTGTGAAATGCCTTGACGCCCTCAGAATGATAGGGGAGGAGGAGCCGTCCCTTGCCGCAGAGTACAGAAGGGCGGCAGATGAAATAGTAGTCAGTATAATGGGAAATATACAGCTTGAAGTATTGCAGCAGATAATGGCGGAGCGCTACGGCATAGCCGTAGAATTTGACAAGCCGAGAGTACAGTACAGGGAGACCATAGCAGCTTCCGTTACGGGCATAGGTCATTACGAACCCTTAAGGCACTATGCGGAGGTACAGCTGGAGCTTATGCCCCTGCCGAGAAACAGCGGCATTGAGTTTGAAAGCCAATGCCATGTGGACACCCTTGCAGCCAATTATCAGTCCCTTATTAAGACTCACGTTTTTGAAAAACAGCACAAGGGCATACTGACAGGCTCACCTGTTACCGATATAAAATATATACTTAAAAACGGCAGAGCCCATTTAAAGCATACAGAGGGCGGAGATTTCAGAGAGGCTGTGTACAGAGGCATAAGACAGGGACTTGAAAAGGCGGAAAACATACTTCTGGAGCCCTTTTACTCCTTTGTGATATATGTTGACGGCGAATATACGGGAAGGGTAATGGCTGATATCCGTAAAATGCGGGGGAGCTTTGAGCCTCCCGAAAACAGGAACGGTATCTATGTCATAAGGGGCAGAGGTCCTGTTTCCGAGTTTATGGATTATTCCCGTGAGCTTTTAAGCTTTACAAGAGGTATGGGAAGCATATCCCTTGTATTTGACGGCTATGAAAAGTGCGACATACAGGAGAAAATAGTTGAAGAAATAGGCTACGACAAGGGAGCGGACAAGGAAAATACCTCCTGCTCCGTATTCTGTAAAAAAGGCGCAGGCTATACGGTGAACTGGGACGAGGTGGATGCCCTTGCCCACACCCTACACTAAAAGCACCGATTTTCGGGGGTCCAGGACCCCCGAAAATCGGTGCTTTTTATTTAATACTAATTATTCATCGTAAGCAACTGCCTTGTCAAAGAGCTCCTCTACCTCCTTGTCGGGAGCCTTTGTTATAAGGGCTACAGCTATACCTACAACAAGACCTGCTATAAAGCCGGGTATGATCTCATAGATATTTGTTGCGCTCTTAAGGTATATAAACCAGCCGATATCTACTATAGCGCCTGCAAGTATGCCTGCAACTGCGCCCTGGAAGTTAAAGCGTTTCCAGAAAAGACTCAGCATAATGGCAGGACCGAAGGATGCGCCGAATATACCCCATGCGTTTTCAACAAGAGCCATAATAGAGCCTGAGTTTGGATTGGATGCAACCAAAAGGGCTACAACAGCTATTGCCAGAACTACTATACGGCCTGCCCAAAGCATTTCCTTGTCGCTTGCCTTGTCCTTTCTGACTATAGGCTTGTAAACGTCGCTTGCAAAAGCAGAGGCGGCAGCAAGAAGCTGACTGTCTGCCGTTGACATAGACGCTGCAAGTACTGCTGAAAGAAGTATACCGGAAACAACACCGGGGAATATCCTTCTTACCATATTTATAAATACAAGAGAATTGGTATTAACATCTTCGTCATAGCCTAAGAACATACGTCCCACAACACCGACTATAGCTGCGAATATAACTATTACAAGAGTCCATGCAATACCTATCTTGGCAGACTTCTTAAGTGACTTCTGAGATTCCAGTGACATAAATCTGATAATGATATGAGGCATACCGAAGTAGCCGAGACCCCAGCCAAGACCTGATACTATATCTGTCCAGCTTGCAAATGGGTTCCAATAGCCTGCTTCAACAGGAGCAACTGCGCTTGTGTCAAGCATAGCGGCTGCAAATATAGGAGCTATGAGCAAAGCTGCAAGTATAAGCAGACCCTGGAAGAAGTCTGTCCAGCATACGGCTGAAAAGCCGCCTAAGAAGGTATAGCTTATTATTATGAATGCAGCTATGTACATTGCCACATTGGCATCTATGCCTATTACGGTGTGGAAAAGCGTACCGCAGGCCTTAACACTTGACGCCGCATAAATTGTATATGCCACAAGGAAAACCACTGCGCATATTATCTGGAGTACCTTTGACTTGGAAAGAAAACGATTGGTAAGGTACTGAGGTATAGTTATTGAGTCGTTTGCCACTATTGAAAAACGGCGAAGTCTCGGAGCCTGGAATATCCAGCTTAAAGTATAGCCGATAGCAAGGCCTACAGATATCCATACCTGACCTAAGCCAAGAGCATATATGGAAGTAGGCAGACCCATAAGCACCCATGCGCTCATATCTGAGGCGCCTGCTGAAAGAGCCGTTACCCACGGACCCATCTGACGTCCGCCTAAGAAATAGGTCTTTTCACCGCCGTTTTTTGTCTTGATGAAAAAGAATATGCCTATTGAAAGCATAAACAAAAGGTAGATTATAAATACTACTACCTCGGAAATATTCATTCCGTCCATAATAATTTTCCTCCCTGAAATTAGTGTTTTCTACAAGTATACACACTTTCACGCCATATTTCAAGGCTTAAAATAATTATTATGCAATTTTGTCATAATTAGTATGAGATATTATCATAAATTAGTTATTTTGTCTATTCTTTCGGCTTATTACTGACAATTTTTGTTATATTGGGTCTTGATAATATTATAACTACTGTGGTAAAATTAAGGGTATGTTATTAATAAGGTAAATTTATTGTTATAGGCAATAAACACATATCCAAAGTAAAAAGAAAGAGTGACATTCATGAAAATTACAAGAGATGATATAAGGAACATAGCTATTATCGCTCACGTTGACCATGGAAAGACTACACTGGTAGACGAGCTTTTAAAGCAGAGCGGCACCTTCCGTACCAATCAGGTGGTAAGGGAAAGGATAATGGACAGCGGCGATATAGAGAGAGAAAGAGGCATTACAATACTTTCCAAAAACACCTCTGTTTACTATGAGCATACTAAGATAAACATAGTCGATACTCCCGGTCATGCCGACTTCGGCGGCGAGGTAGAGAGAGTTCTTAAAATGGTAAACGGCGTTGTGCTTGTGGTAGACGCCTATGAGGGATCTATGCCTCAGACCAAGTTTGTGCTTAAGAATGCCCTTTCTTTGGGACTTCCCGTTGTAGTATGTATAAACAAAATAGACAGACCCGAGGCAAGGCCCGACGAGGTAGTCGATGAGATACTGGAGCTTTTTATGGAGCTTGACGCTACAGACGAGCAGCTTGACTCACCCTTTGTATTTGCCTCAGCTAAGCTTGGCAGGGCAGGTATGACATACGAGGAAGCTCTTGACGCTGACAATATGAAGGCGCTTTTCGATACTATAGTTGAGCATATACCCGCTCCGGAGGGCGATCCCGACGCAGGTCTCCAGATGCTTGTCACCACTATTGACTACAACGAGTATGTAGGCAGGATAGGTATAGGCAAAATAGAAAACGGTACTGTCAGGGTAAATGACGATGTGTGCATAGTAAACTATCACGATCCCGACAAGAATATAAAGATAAAGGTTTCAAAGCTTTATGAGTTTGAGGGACTTGAGAGAATCGAGGTAAAGGAGTCCACAGTCGGTTCAATTGTTGCCGTTACAGGTATGCCCGATATACACATAGGCGATACCATAGCCTGTCTTGACGATCCTCAGCCCTTAGAGGTAAACAAAATAAGCGAGCCTACTCTTTCTATGACCTTTAGTGTAAACGATTCGCCCTTTGCGGGACAGGAGGGCAAATATGTAACAAGCCGTCATCTCCGCGACAGACTTATGAAGGAGCTTAACACAGACGTTTCTCTGAGAGTGGAGGACACTGACACCACAGAGGCCTTTAAGGTAAGCGGAAGAGGTGAGCTCCACCTTTCAATACTTATAGAAACAATGAGAAGAGAGGGCTATGAATTCCAGGTATCAAGGCCCCAGGTACTCTATAAGACAATAAACGGCAAAAAGCACGAGCCTATGGAAATGGCGACAATAGACGTACCCGAGGAATTTGTGGGCATAGTTATAGAAAAGCTTGGCACCAGAAAGGGCGAAATGGTAAATATGCAGCCGGGTCAGGGCGGCTATACAAGGCTTGAATTCAATATCCCCGCAAGAGGTCTTATAGGCTACAGAAATGAATTCCTTACCGATACAAGAGGAAACGGCATTCTGAATACTATATTCAACGGCTATGAACCCTACAAGGGCGACATCACCTCCAGACCCCAGGGTTCTCTTGTAGCCTTTGAAACAGGCGATGCCGTTGCCTACGGTCTTTTCAATGCCCAGGAAAGAGGCGATCTCTTCATAGGTGCAGGCACCAAGGTATACTGCGGTATGGTAGTAGGCAGAAATGCAAGAGCCGAGGACATAGATGTAAACGTATGCAAGAGAAAGCAGCTTACAAACACAAGAGCATCAGGCTCAGACGACGCTCTTAAGCTTACGCCTCACATAGTTATGAGCCTTGAACAGTGCATAGACTTTATTACAGATGACGAGCTTGTGGAGATAACTCCCGAAAACCTGAGAATAAGAAAGAAAGTACTTGATCCGTCACTGAGGAAAAAGCTGGCTGCCAGAGGAAGGTAATATTATGAGCAAAAAAGGCAAAAAGAGCGGAGGCTCCTTTATAAAGCAGGCTGCTATACTGGCAGGCGCAGGCATACTTGTCAGAGTGGTCGGCTTTTTATACAGACTTCCCCTTACAAATATGATAGGCAACGAGGGAAACGGCATATACGGCGCAGGCTACAATATATACAACTTTTTCCTTATAATGAGTTCTGCGGGACTTCCCGTTGCCATATCCAAAATGATCTCGGAAAAGGTCGCTCTGGGTGAATATACAAATGCAAAAAAGGTATTCAGAGTATCTATGACAGTATCGGGTACCCTGAGCTTTCTCTGCGCCATGCTTATGATATGCGGCGCCTATGCCGTAGGTCAGTACTGTGAGCTTATAGGAAGTACGGACAGTATGTGGTATCTGAGTATAGGCTGTATATATACCCTTGCGCCTACCGTATTCATAGTAGGCATTATGGCTGTGTTCAGAGGCTTTTTCCAGGGACTTCACACAACGGTGCCCACAGCGATGTCACAGCTTATAGAACAGATATTCCACGCTGTTTTCAGTATACTTCTGGCATATCTCTTCCTGGATATGGGTGTAAAATATGCGGCGGCAGGAGGTACCGCAGGCACCGGTATCGGCGCCTTTGCAGGTCTTGTACTTCTTGTAGGGGTATTCTATGCCACCAAAAAGCAGAGGGATGCGGAGTTTTCTCTTGACAAGGGCGACTACAGAGTACAGAGCTTTAAGGAAATAACAGTTTCTCTTGTTAAGATAGCTGTGCCTATCATTACAGGCACCGCAATTTTTTCAATGACAAATCTTGTGGATATGATAATGGTAAACAGCAGACTTGCGGCGGCAGGCTTTGCCCCCGATAAGATAATCGATCTCTACGGTCAGCTTAACGGCAAGTATGTTACGCTTACCACACTTCCCGTTGCCATATCTACCGCTATAGCGACTGCGGTAATACCCAGTATAGCGGCAAGCGTTGTGCGTAAGGAAAAGGAAATAGTACAGTCCAAGGTAGACACTACACTGAGGATAACTATGATGATTTCTATTCCTGCGGCGGCAGGCTTAGGCGCTCTCGGTACGCCTATACTTGCCATGCTCTTCCCCAACTATCCCGAGGGCGGAACGCTTTTGCAGGTAGGCTCCCTCAGTGTTATATTCCTTTCCCTGAGCCAGATATCAACAGGTGTACTTCAGGGTATCGGCAAGGTAAAAACACCTGCCTTCAACGCTCTTATAGGCGCTTTGACGAAGATACCCTTTACCTATATTCTGGTAGCGATACCCTTTATAAATGTAATAGGTGCAGTGCTGAGCACCACTATATGCTACATAGTATGCTCACTTCTCAACTTCAGAGCCCTTATTAAGGCAACAGGCGTAAAGCCCGATTTCGTAGGTATGCTCGTAAAACCGGGCATAGCCTCAATAGTTATGGCAATAGCCTGTATACTTGTGTACAAGGGCATATATCTTATAGCTCCCCATAATACCATAGCTACACTCTTTGCAATTATTGCGGCTCTTGCAGTGTACTTTATCATTATGGTACTCATAAGGGGTCTTAACAGAGAGGACCTACAGCTTATGCCGGGCGGCAGCAGGCTTATACCTGTGCTTGAAAAAATGAACAGACTGTAAAAGGATGAACAGAGAATAATTCAAAGGGGCTGAGGCATAATGCACCAGTCTCTTTTTTTAAATAAAAAACTGCAAGCATCAAAATACAGTTCTGCTAAATATTTTCAGATTAAAAAACTCCTTATATGACAAAATAATATTGTAACAAGGTTACTAATATAAATAAGGAGGAAAATAAAATGTCATCTAGTTCAAGCAGTAACAAGGTAAACATTCCTGAAGCAAGAGAAGCTATGGATAAGTTTAAGTATGAGGTTGCAAGTGAGATCGGCGTGCCTTTAAAGAAGGGCTACAACGGTGACTTAACATCTGCTCAGAACGGTTATGTAGGCGGTTACATGGTCAATAACGTGTTAACGAGACGGAGCAGGGAATTTCAAAGAACTACAGGGTGCGTAAACGGCGAAGTTTATTCTGTAAATTACATATGTAATGTAGTGTTTATGCAGTATGCACAGGAAGTGTAACAGACATATTTGTCACTGATATTTGATTATATATCTATAAATTTGGGGAGCAATTATATCAAAATTGCTCCTTTAAATTTTGGAATTATAAGTCGGAAAATATATTATTTTGAAAGTTTTAGAATTATAAGTCGAAAACTATTGACTTTTTTTAACTCTTAGATTATAATGAAATAAAAATTTCGTGAGGTGTATTATGGCAGAGCTTATTGACCGTCCGCAATATTTAAGGCAGCTTATACAGAACAAGGATGTGGATCTTGTAAAGATAGTTACAGGCATACGCAGATGCGGAAAGTCTTCACTTTTGGATTTATTTCATAGGTATCTTGTGGAAACAGGTGTTCCTGAGAAAAATATTATCCATATGAATATGGAATCCCTTCAATACAGAAATCTGACAGACTATTTATCCTTTTACGATTATGTAAGCATACTTATTTCAGATACAGGCAAGACATATCTTATATTTGATGAGCTTCAGGCTGTGGAGCATTGGGAAAAGGCGGTAGAATCCTTCCGTCTTGATTTTGATGTGGATATATATATAACAGGCTCCAATGCCTACCTCCTGTCCACAGAGTTTTCTACATTGCTTTCGGGCAGATATGTAGAGATAAAGGTGTTGCCCTTGTCTTTCAAAGAGTTCCTGACTTTCTATGAATTTGCCCCCGAGATAACGGTAGAGGAGAAGTTTCAGAAGTATTTGCAGTTCGGCGGTATGCCCATACTAAGAGAGTATCGGTTTAACGAGGCTCGGAGCAATCAGGCGCTGGAGGGCATTTATTCCACAGTTATACTGAGGGATATTCTACAGCGCAACAATCAGGTCGACCAGAATACTCTCCATAAGATAATACTTTTTCTTTGTTCCAATTTAGGCAGTATAACATCTCCCAATAGCATTGGCAACATTCTTTACAATGAGGGAGATATTCGGAAAGGCAAAAGGAAAAATGTTGCAGGCAAAACCGTGGATAAATATATATCTATGCTGCGCAGCGCATTTGTATTTTATTCCGTTGGGCGATATGATGTAAAGGGAAAACAACTTCTTAAAACACTTGGTAAAAATTACATTGTAGATCTGGGCTTTCGCAATATGCTTCTGGGCTACAGGGATGCCGACAGAGGGCATATTCTTGAAAATATTGTATTTTTGGAGCTTATTCGTCGGGACTACCGTGTATATATAGGCAAGGTAGGAGAAACAGAAGTTGACTTTGTTGCAGAAAAGCCTGATGATAAGCTGTATATACAAGTTACCGAAAGTATGCAGACTCCCGAAACAAGAGAACGTGAGCTGCGTCCTCTGCGTATGATAGCCGACAACTATGAAAAAATAGTACTGTCAATGGACAGAAGCTATATAAATTCCTATGACGGAATAAAAGCTCTGAATATTATTGACTGGCTACTGTCATAAAGAGTGGATTTGCTTATTTATGTAATTTGGTTTTTATCCAAAAACAATAGTTAGTCTTGAAAATATATGTAAATACAAGAGTTTCATTATAAAATAATGTGCTTACTACACCATTTTTTGAAAGAGCTTTGATTTGACATTTTTTACAACTTAATATTAATTTTTAGTGATAAGAGCAATTATGTATATAGTTGCTCTTTTTTTATACAAATTTTTATGAACATAGGAGGTAATTATGATTTTACAGATGGACAAAGACCTGACACTTGAGGAAATGGGTGTTGTTGCAACAATGATAAATCTGCCTGTGGCTGATTACGCAACAGCCGAGTATCTTGCTGAACTAAGCACAGATAGCGTTGAAAAAATCAACAGGATATTGGCTAGTCTTATGGAAAAAGGCTATGTACTCAGTATAGAGGGTAAGTATGCTGTAAACAAAGAAAAAATACCGCAAATGGCAAGGAGGCAGTGATATGTCAGTATTCAGAGTGGAAAAGACCAAGAATTATACGGTAATGTCAAACTATCATCTGAAAGATACAAGTCTGTCATATAAGGCTCGTGGGATATTGTCAACTATATTATCTCTACCCGATAACTGGGATTATACCCTTACAGGCTTGGCAGTAATATCCAAAGACGGAGTTGCTTCTGTGAGAGCAGGCATAAATGAACTGGAGGCTGCCGGATACATAGTCAGGATGCAGAGCAGAGATAGTAAAGGGCTTTTTGACAAGAATATATACAATGTTTATGAAATTCCACATAAAGAGCCAAAGCCTTCGGAAAATAAGGATATACAACCGTTATGCGAAAATCACACAACGGAGGTTTCACCGTCATGCGATTTTCCGACAACGGATAATCCGTCAACGGGAAATCCGTTGTCGGGAAACAGCACACAATTAAATACTAATATATCAAATACAGATAAATCAAATACTGAAGTATCAAATACTCAATCTATCTTATCTTATCCTGATGGGATAAATATGATAGAAAAGTATACCGAGCTGATCAAACAGAATATTGACTATGCAGCTCTTACTTCTCACGAAAATCAGAGCGACAAAGAAAGGGTAGATGAGATTGTCAGCATTATGACTGAAACAGTTGCCTTTAAGAAAAAGCCTGTATTCATAGACGGCAGTCCAATTCCGGCAGAGGTCGTAAAGAACAGATTGCTTAAACTGGACTTTGAGGATATTCAGTATGTTTTGATAGTCCTTTCACGCTGTACTTCAAAAATAGGCAATATAAAAGCATATCTACTGGCGGCATTATACAATGCCAAGTCTACAAGAGCAAACTATTACAGTACGGAAATACAGAGGGACTTATTCGGAGCAAAGTCTACCTGACTTGCCCTGAGTACAAAAATTACAAGGAGGTGTTGGCTTGTTCAGCATAGATTTTTTGATAACACGAAATATAGAATATCTGCTTAACAAAGCTGAAAATATTGTGGACAAGACCGAGATATTGCTGCATCTCATAGAGTTTCCGAGATATTTTTCGGAATACACACAGGAAATAAGTGAAAAGTGGTATATACATACAAACACAAGGTATAACGAGGAGGAGTATATTATACCTGATGACGATATGAATTTCATACGGGAGTATGCCGATAAAATCAACAACATTACAAAGGTCAAGGAGCTTATAAACAAGCTCGCAAGCCTTAAAGACGGTGTATATGATTATGATGCAATAATGGCAGAAGCGGAGAACGATATTTCTCTCTTTACCCATATAGATGATTTTAATTTTACAGGCAGCAATACTTCAAAGAGAAACAAAAAGCCGAGTATAACTTCTCTACTTAAATCTATGCCGAAGCATACTTAAACAAAAAATCTTTTATATATACAACATTTGCTAGGGGCTTGAAGTATAAAGCCATTCAACATATCTTGACATTTCATCGTACTTATAATAAAATAAATATACAGAAGAATACAGTTATATGAGGGTAAAAATATGGAAACAAACACACCTGTTTCAAAAACAATAGATACAGCCTACAGAAATCCAAAACTTGACGAAGCCTGCAAGAAGGTGTTGTCTTTCAAGATAATACTTGCACACATTCTGAAGGGCTGTCTTGAGGAGTTCAAGGACATAGATGTAAACGACATAGCGGAAAAATACATTGAAGGCAAGCCTCTTGTATCGAAAGAAGCCGTACATCAGGACGAAGGCATCGTGATAGACGGCAAAAACACCGATGACAGCTCAATAGACGAAGGTACGGCAAGATATGACATTCTTTTTGATGTATTTGTCCCCGTATCAAATGAGCAGGTTAAGTTAATCATTAATGTAGAAGCGCAAAGCAGAATATCATCTCTGGATAATCTTCTCAGACGTGCAAGATACTACTGTGCTCGTATGCTGTCACATCAGTACGGCAGAGAGTTTATGAAAAGCGAATATGAAAATATAAAGAAGGTGTTTTCCATATGGGTACTTACAAATCCACTTGCGGAAATGAGAAATACAATTAAGAGAATCTATCTTACGGAAAAAAATTTGGTGGGTAATGCGCCGAACCTTAAAGAATATTACGACACGGACGAGGTTATCCTTGTCGGGCTCGGCAGTGAGAAGGACGACAACTATTCGGGACTTCTCAAAATGCTTGACGTACTGTTTTCCGAAAGCGTAAGCCTAGATGCAAAGAAAAAAATTTTGGAAAATGAATACAATATAAAGATGAGCGAAGAAATGCAAACGGAGGTGTATGAAATGTGTGATTACAGCTTAGGTGTATATGATAGAGGTGTTGAGAAGGGTATAGCTCAGGGTATGGCTCAGGGTATGGCTCAGGGTATGGCTCAGGGTATGGCTCAAGGTATAGAGCAGGGTATGGCTCAAGGTATGGCTCAAGGTATAGAGCAAAACTTATTGGAAAATATCAAGAGTATTATGAAAAATTTGGGAATGTCATTAGACAAGGCTTTGGAGGCTTTGAATGTTCCAAAGTCCGACTATGCCAAGTATGAGGAATTGCTCAAATAAAAGAGCTCAATAAGGCAGAGCATAATAATATAATGTTCTGCCTTGCTTTTTATACACATCAAAAATAACGTAATTTTATGAACACTTTTATTTTATGAACACTTTTGGAAAAATCCGAAAGTGTTTTTTTATTTGAAGAAAGGAGATGATGAAAATGCGTGTCATTAGACCACCCTGAAACAATATTATAAGGAAGGTAATAAATAACAACGGTGTTTCGGATCATCACGCAATTATCCCTACAGTCAATATTTTGGAATGTGATTTTACGACCCTTATGGATACCGACAGGAAAATACTCTGCCTTATTGCAAGCAGGTTGTTATCCGCCGTATCGTCAGAGTATGAATATGAGCATACAGATGTAAGTTTAAGCTGTAAGGGTATAAACTTTACAGCTACAGGAAATGCCGTTGTTGAATATGGATACAGAGATATTGAGAGAAATTTCAGAGCAAGCATTAAAACCGAGGAAGAAACGGAAAATGAAAAATCCTTACCGTCAGGACTTAAAGTTGAACAGGAATTTGCCGTAACATCAAAAATTGTCAGCCATTATACATCACCGCCAAAGCCATATACAGAAGATACTCTTTTATCTGCAATGGAAAAGGCAGGCAATAATGAATATGATACTGATGAAGTGGAGAGAAAGGGTCTTGGCACTCCTGCAACAAGGGCAGCTATTATCGAAACAATCATAAAGCGAGGTTATGTAGAGAGGGAAAAGAGAAGTCTTATATCTACAAGCAAAGGACAAGCACTTATACAGAGTATTCCCGAAAAGCTGAAATCGGCAAAATTAACTGCCGAATGGGAAAATAAACTTGTGCTTATATCAAAAGGCAAAGCCGACAGTACTGATTTTATGAATTCTATAAAGGACTTTGTAACAGATTTTATCTCAAATACTGAGGTAAATGCCCAATTGCCCGACATCAATAAAAAAGAAGTAATAGGTGTGTGTCCTGTGTGTAAAAGCAACATATACAAAGGAAAATCCAATTTCTACTGTTCCAATAAAGAGTGTAACTTTGCACTATGGAAAAATAACAAGTTTTTTGAAACAAAGAGAAAAGCTATCACCAAAAGTGCTGCAAAAGCATTATTAGAAAAGGGAAAGATACACTACAAGGATTTATATTCCCCTAAAACAGACAAGACATACGAGGCGGATATAGTCCTTGAAGTAAATAACGGTACAGCGTTTTTCAGGCTTGATTTTGCCAAAAATAAATAAGTGGAGGTAAATATGGATATTTTGATTTTTTTATCGGGTGGTATTGTAGGCGGAGTTGTAGGTGTGATTATTATGTGTCTTATGCAGGCAACTAAGAAAGGAGATGTTTAATATGTTGCTTTTGGGTATACCGCCATAGCTATATATAAATCTACTATATTTGGCTCTGAAAAGAGCTTTTTTTAATGGGAGGGAAATATGAAAAAGAGTTTTTTGCTGATTTTTGTTCTTTTACTGCTTGGTTTTAGCACTACGGTCTATTGTGGAGAGATTGACAGCAACATAAAGAACAAAATCATATATGCAATAGATAATCATTACCCATCTGTTGAAATTGAGGAGTTTTCGCTTACATCAAATAAAGTTACGGAGGCAATGACAGAGATATTCAGCGAGGACATTAATACCTTCTCTATGGAAAATAATTTTGTAACTTACGACAGCAATAATGACGGCATTATTGAAAAAATAAGTTTCCGTTACATATTTTCCGCTGAAGAAACAGTCAAAAAAAATGGGGAGGTCAATGACTGTATAACTGATATAGCCGATATTACAAAAGGCTGCTCAAATCCTGAGAAAGTAAAAATGGTTTACGACTATTTTATAGACCATTTTGAGTATGACGGCACATATAAAAATTATGACATATACAGTCTGTTTTCCAAAAACAAAGGAACGTGCTGTTCATTTTCGTTAGCTTTCAGAAAAGTTATGGAATACCTTGATATTCCTTGCAAAATTGTTGTAAGCAAGGATTTATCACACGAATGGAACAAGGTTTATATAAACGACAGATGGCTTAATATTGATATAACAAATGGTCTTAGGTTAGATAAGACAGGCTTTCCTAACGCAAGGTACAGATGTTATCTGACAAATGACCTGATACTTACTAACTGGGGCTATAAAGAAAAATATGCGAAATAAGGAGGACTATTCTATGAGAATTAAAAGTGTTGTAACTGCCTTATGTGCAGCAATAATGACTATGACTTGTGTCAGTACAAATACAATGGCAGAAAGCAGCAGGATTTCTGTACCGATAACAATGGATTCTGCTATTACAAATACCGTAAATGGCTATGTTGCCGAGGTAAGTTATGATCCGACGGTATTATCACCGGTCCTTTCGGATACTGATATTTTAGGCGAGGATTGCTATGCCGTAAATGACATTGACAGAGGGTATTTAACCGCTGACAAGACTTCTGAAGGCAAAATAATTGTTGGTTGGGCTGATAAGGATTTTTACAGCTTTGAAGATAACAATAAATTGGCTCATATTGAGTTTGAAGTGTTGTCTGATACCAAAACACAGGACACAAAGATTGATACAAAGATATATCAGATAGCAAGGTATTCCGATGTAATGGTTGACGGTGAATACAGTTATTCAAGCAGTTATAAAGTAAACAACAATATTTCAAAGGCGTTTGTGCCTTTTGTAAGTGATAATGTTTCAAGCGGAGCTGCGGTTGAAGTATCATCTACTGACGATGTTTCTGATAACGGATTTCAGCTTGTAAATGAAACCGCAGAAAATGCTGTTGACTATGAGGAGGTACAGTAATATGAACAGAATTAAAAGATTTTTCGCAACTTTTCTTGCGTGTGTTATGGCTTTTTCAAGCATAGGAATAGTGAATGCGGTAAACGTATTTGCTTATGGCGAAAACAGACCTACATACAGTCAGGAGATAACAAGCATTACAGCAACTCCACATCCTACAGAGTCTTGCCCTATACCTACATTGTATGATGGCGAAATGATTACAAGAGATTATTTGCGCAGCAGAGTTGAAGAATATTTGTCAAAGGTAACATTAACTCTGCATTTTAAAGATGGTACAACTCTTGAAACAACATCTGTATTGGGAGATCATATAACTCCTGCTAAGAATTATGTGGATTATAACACAATGGAAAATGATGATTTTCTTGAATATACCTACAAGTATTTCATTGAAGATGAAACATATTCCAACGGTGCAAGATATGACAAAACCGTAAAGTTTGATGTGCCTATTAATCAAGTTGTTCCGGCAGATGAAACCCATTGTACTTCAATAAAAATAGCTCCTAATTTAAAACTTGTAGTGGCTGATTTTTATGCGTATGGTTTAACGAACGATGCAAAGGAAAACCTTATAAAAGTCTTTAAATCATATTACAACGGTAAATTTTCCAACGGTAGTTCCCATAACAAAAATTTTGGAATATTAGCCAAAATTGAAGGCACATCCGATGAAATAGCGATAAATCCCGAAAAATTAAATATCAACTGTGAAATTACAGAGGAAGCTCCAAAGGCTACAAAATATGCGAGTTGGGATAATGCAGTTGTCAATTATTTCAAGTTGCGTTATACGTATAATTATGGAGGATTCTCAGGTAGCTATGACTGTTTTGGAGCACAAGGCGGCAGCATTGCCGATGGCGGTATAGACCTGTACTCTAACGGTTATCCGTTTGCTGACTATTCTGTTACTACTCCTCCGACAAAGACAACATACGTTGAGGGACAAAAATTTAATAAAGAAGGAATGGTAATTTCCGCAACAACATTTGGCTCAAAAGAGATTTCACTTGCAGATGACAACAATATCAATAATTTTGACTGGGAAAAATCAACTTTTAAACCGTCTACTACTTATGATTTAACAAGTGATTCCAAAATATATCAGGAAAACAGAGTTTTGACTACTGCTGACACGGAAATGGAAGTATATTACGGCTTTCTTAGCTCAGGCACAGATATTTTCTATACGGCAACTGTACCTATTAAGGTTGTTCCTAAAGAAATAGTAGGTATTGAAGTTACCAATCAGCCAAGCAAGGTAAGTTATATTGTAGGACAAACCTTTGATAAAAACGGAATGGTCGTTACAGCCACATATAATGATGGCACCACAGCTCCTATAACAAATTATGTTATAGAGGACAATATATTGAAGTCAGGTCAGAACAAGGTATATGTAACTTATGGCGATTATTATGATACTGTAGATGTATCTGTTGCCGACAAAGAGATTTCAAGTATAGCAATAACGACTCAGCCAAAGAAAACTTCATATGTAGAAGGCGAAAAGTTTGATGATGAAGGTATGGTCGTTACAGCCACATATAATGACGGCTCTAAAGGTGTATTAAAGAAATACGAATATACATATCCTGCAACGGCACTTACAACAGGCAATAAAAATGTTACCGTATCTGCAGGCAATAAGACAGCAAGTGTTGCTGTTAATGTAGTTGCAAATACAATTACAGGCATAGAAGTTACATATCCTCCGAAAAAGACCGAATACATAGTAGGACAGGCTTTTGCAACAGAGGGTATGCGTGTTACGGCAACTTACAATGATGGTTCAAAGGCAGAAATCTCCGATTATACCTATGAGCCGCATATTATTGAGGATAACACAAAAACAATTACTGTAAGCAAGTCAGGAAAGACAGCTACAACACCTATTACTGTTGTGAATAAAGCAGTAACAAGCATTGCTGTTACTAAGCAGCCAAACAAACTGTCATATAATGAGGGCGATACCTTTAACAAGGCAGGAATGGTAGTTACCGCCACCTATAATGACGGTACTTCTGCGCCTATATCTGATTATGTAATTGTTGATAATGTATTGAAGTCAGGACAAAGTAAGGTATATATTACTTACAACAATCTTTATACAACAGTAGATGTTACTGTAAAAGACACAGTTATTCTTACAGGCATTAAAGTTACCAAACAGCCAAGTAAGGTAAGCTATATAGCAGGCGATACCTTCGATAACAGCGGAATGGAAGTAAAAGCCTTATATAGTGACGGGACAGAAACAGCCATTACTAATTATGAGTGTAATAAAAATCCTTTATCCAAAGGTACGAATACGGTGTATATAACATACAACAATTTTTTCGCAACGGTAAATATCAGCGTTGCCGAAAAGGCTATAGCAAGTATTGAAATAACAACTCAGCCAAAGAAAACCTCATATGTAGAAGGTGAAAAATTTGACGATAGGGGAATGATAGTAACCGCAACTTACTCCGATGGTACACATTCCGATCTTGCGCCCAGTGAATATACATATTCGCTTGCGCCTCTTACAATAAACGACAGTAGTATTACAATATCGGCAGGAAACAAAACGGCAAGCGTCAATATATCAGTAGTTGCTAAAGAGCTTACCAAAATTGAAGTTACATATCCTCCGAAAAAGACCGAATATATAGTAGGACAGACCTTTTTAACAGAGGGTATGCACATTATGGCAACATATAACGATGGAACAGAGGTGGAAGTTTTTGACTATACTTACTCACCACACACTATTGCCGACAATACAAGAGAAATCACAATTAGTAAATCAGGCAAAAATGCAAGCGTACCGGTTACAGTAGTAGAAAAAGCTGTAACAAGTATTGCTGTTACACATCAACCAAGTAAACTGATATACAATGAAGGCGATATTTTCAATGTATCCGGAATGATAGTTACCGCTACCTATAATGACAGAACTACTGCACCTATAACAAACTATGTTATAGAGGACAATGTATTGAAGTCAGGACAAAGTAAGGTATATATCACTTACAACAATCTTTATACAACCGTAGATGTTACCGTAAAAGACACAGTTATACTTACAGGCATTAAAGTTACCAAACAGCCAAGTAAGGTAAGCTATATAGCAGGCGATACTTTTGA
Organism: uncultured Clostridia bacterium; assembly: GCA_947589665.1. Lineage (GTDB taxonomy): Bacteria > Bacillota > Clostridia > Lachnospirales > CAG-274 > CANPXH01. The sequence goes on along the minus strand of CANQBJ010000011.1, from coordinate 11,053 downwards.
TAACAGCGGAATGGAGGTAAAAGCCTTATATAGTGACGGTACGGAAAATGTTATCAACGATTATGACTATAGTAGAAGTCCTTTAAGCGGAGGCTCAAATAAGATATATATAACCTATAAAAATTTCTTCGCTACTGTAGATATAAGTGTTGCCGAAAAAGCCATAACAAGTATTACAGTTACAACTCAGCCGAAGAAAACAAATTATGTAGAAGGCGAGGTATTTAATGACTATGGTATGGTCGTTATGGCAACATACTCAGACGGTACACGTTCAGCCCTTGCACCAAGCGAGTATACTTTTTCCTCTGCTCCTCTTACATTAAGTGATAAAAATATTACCATATCCGCAGGCAGCAAAACAACAAGTGTTTCTATAACTGTTGTAGAAAAGGTTATATCATATATTAATATCACAAAAGAGCCTGATAAGATTGATTATATCGTAGGTCAGCATTTTGATGATACGGGTATGATAGTAACTGCACACTACAATGACGGTACGGAAAGCGAGATAAGGGATTATACCTTTTCTCCCGATGTAATTACTGCCGATACAGATAAAATAACCGTAACCAAAGACAGCAAGACAGATATTGTAAGAATTACTGTAACCGAAAAACTTATGACAAGTATTGCTGTTACCAAACCGCCTAAGAAAACTACATACATTGAAAATGATGTGTTTGATAAGACGGGTATGGTCATTACCGCAACATACAATGACGGTACTCAGACAGAAGTAAAGGACTATGTTGTAGACAGCAATAGGCTCTCAGTAGGAACGGATAAGGTATATATTACTTATAACGGACTTTATACTACAACACCTATTAATGTTATTGCAAAGTCAATAACGGAAATAGAGATAATAACACCTCCTTCTAAAGTAAATTATGTAGAGGGTGAAAGTTTTGACAGAACAGGAATGGTGGTCAAGGCTAAATATGACGATGGCAGCACAGGAATACTGGAAAGCTATGAGATCATTCCCGATACTTCATTAACAGTATATGATAGCATAATTACAGTAAGAAAAGACGGTAAGACAGATACTACTCCTATTACAGTAGTACATAAGGAAGTTGTCGGTATTAAAGTTACAAGGCAGCCTGATAAGGTCGAATATACAGAAGGCGAAATATTTGATGTTGAAGGTATGGTCGTAACAGCATACTATAATGACAACAGCAGTTCCGAGATTTCAGACTATACTTACTCTGAAGAGCCTTTCAAAGCAGGAGATATGTATGTAACAATAGAGTACAAGGGATTTTATGATATTGTGCCTATTACTCTTGCAATAAAAGACTTAAACAGTTTCATCAAAGAACGCAACGGCGATGTCAACAGAGATGGTGCTGTGGATCTCACAGATGCAGGCATACTTACAAAGTATCTCGGTAAAGTAACAGATTTTGCAAAAAAGGCTGTTCACACAGGAGATACGGACAATGACGGTAATCTTACAAATGATGATATTGTGCTTATAAACAATTATATCAACGGCAATGCAAATTTAAGCGAAGCAGCGCTTATAAATGCCGATATTAACGGTGACGGTATTGTTTCAGAGGTTGATACAGACCTTATAAATAAGGCTGTACTCAATATGTGGGATATGGATACAGTTTATGAGCTTAACGCCGATGCCAATGATGACGGAGATATAAATATGCTTGATGTTATATGGATACTCAATACCCATTACAGGCATACCACTATTGACCATATAGAAATAGTGAAAGCTCCCGAAAAGACACAGTATGTGGAAGGTCAGTATTTTGACGATAATGGTATGACAGTCGAAGCTGTATACAAGGATAATACAAGAGAGGTCGTTACTGATTATACATATCCCGAAAGACCGCTTGAAATAACCGATACAGCAGTTGAAATCAACTTTGAAGAGCATAAAGCAGAGCAGCCTGTTACTGTTATTAAGAGAGTGATCTTTGGCGGTGAAGAAGATAATGGCAATTCAGATGCCACTACCGAAAAAGCAAGTGAGCAGACTACATCTGACAATATAGGAGAACAAACTACCAAAAACGACAGCGAACAGACTACCGAAAACAGCAGTGAACAGACCACTTCAGCCGTAAGCGGAGACATCAGTACAGAAACAACTACCGAGAAGAATTACGGCAATTCCGAAGGTATCAGAATAATTAATCTTCCTGACAAGACGAATTATGTTGAAGGACAGATATTTGATCCGGCAGGCATTTTAATTGAAGTTCTTTGGAATGACGGTACTAAGACATATATTGATGAAAACGGCGTTTATGTAAGTGATATTCCGCTTACTCTCAGCGATATATATGGTGTTGTATATTATGAGTATAAAAACGGTACAGAGAAAATAAACGTGCCTATTACAGTTATTGCAAGAAAAGCTGTTTCTGCAAAGGTAGTTGAATATCCAAGAACAGAATATACCGAAGGCGAGGAATTTGATAAGAACGGCGCAGTCGTTGAAGTAACATATAACGACGGCAGCAAGGAAACCGTTAAAGATGAGGATATTGTTGTAAAAGATAATAAACCGCTTACTCAGGAGGATACAAAGGTTACTGTTGTAGCAGACGGAGTAGAGGCTGATATTGACATAACTGTATCTGCAAGAGAAACCACAACAGAAACTACAACAAGCTCAGGCAACCACTCAGGCGGTGGTGCAGGAAGAAAGCCTAAGACAGAAATCACAACAGAATCAACGACCGGCGATGCTAAAGACAAAACCGACATCAAGTCTGAGACAGATACAAAAACCGAGTTTGATACAGAAAAAGATACCAAATCAGAAAAAGATACGGAACGGGGTATAGGTAATACTGACTCAGGCGATAGTGAGTTTGATGATATAAGCGATCACTGGGCAGAAGATTACATAGAATATCTTCACGATAAGGGTATTTTCAAAGGTGTAACAGATGATTTATTTATGCCTGATATATCTACCAAGAGAGGTGATTTTGCTCTTGTTCTTGACAGAATGCTTGAACTTGACAATATTACAAGTGTAGATGCTCTTGACTTCACAGATGTTCCTGCGGACAGCTATTATGCAGAAGCCATTGCAAACTGCTCAAGGAGTGATTTGTTTATAGGATATGGCAACGGGGAATTCAAACCCGAAAAAGCAATCACTCGTGAGGAAATGTTTGTTATAATAGCAAAACTGAACAATACAGATATTGACAGGGTAGATTTATCTGTACTTGATGATTTTGCTGACGGTCATACTGTTTCCGAATGGGCAAAGCCATATACGGCAGCATTGGTCGAAGCAGGCATTATTGTTGGGGATAACGGAAATATCAATCCTTCTGCGGAAATAACAAGAGCTGAAATGGCAACTATCATTTATAACTATATTACACAGTAAACTTCACAAAGGGGATGGGGATTTTCTCTGTCCCCTTTTTTATGGGAGATGATATTATGATTTCTTTTAAAAAGAAAGAAGCAGAAAGCATAAAAGATACCGATTTTGTCAAAACCGATATTGAAGATATGATAATAGCATACATTTTGGATCAGTCAAAGAATAACAACATAAGCCTTGCTCAAAAGAACAATACAACGTATATAAGCTTCAGACAAGGCAAAATAAAAGATTTTTTGGGCGAATGGTATTCTATACTGGGTTTATATCAGAACAATAAACTCAGTCCTGAAATGTATGATGTTTTTGTGCAGTCTAAAATTAAAAACCTATCCGCTGCTGAAAACAAAAGTTGCTCAAAGGAAGAATATAAATTTGAGGATACCTATTCAGATTTGTTTTAAAATAGGTTTCTGCTATTTATCCCTTTCCATTGTTTCTTTAATTGCCCTTTTGACAAAAGTGCTTACATCTTCGTTGTGCAAAGCAGCGTGTTCTGTAATAGCTTGTTTCATACCGCTTTCTTTGGTATAGCGTATCTCTATCCTGTCATATTTTTCTTTTATGAACTTTGTAACGGCTCTGCTGCGAGCTGCCGGTGAGGAAGTATGTCCTGCCACAATATCAATCCTTTCCATATATTATAAAAATAATTATAACATACAACATAATAGTCGGCTATATAGCAGGTTTTATAAAATTGTTGTATGTTAATATGAGAAAAATGTGAAATATTTTACAAAAAAATGCTTGCTATATATCCGACTATATAGTATAATGAGAGTGGGAAAAGAAAACTCTCGGATAAATATAGCAATACAAGCAATGTCGGTTTATGGATTTTCAAGCCGTCAGGCTTGTATATATGTCCATAAGCAGATATTGAAATAACTGACTAAGGAGGAAAATGCTTATGGAAACAAAAGCCGAGAAAATAGTAAGGATCGAGGACTTTTTGGAAAATCGAACTCTTGATTTGACAAAAAACATCGAAAATTGGCAGCAGTTTTTAATAAACTCTGCAAGATTTTATAAATATAGCTTTACAGACCAAGTGCTTATTACTTCTCAAAGACCTGATGCAACAATGTGTGCTTCATTCAATTTATGGACAGGTAGCCTGAAAAGACATATAAAGCAAGGTTCTAAGGGCATACCGTTACTCAGAGAGAAAGACGGAGTTAAAAAACTGACTTATGTATATGATGTATCCGATACAGAAACCAACAACTATTCAAAAAGAGTAAGTCCGTGGGAAATGAAAGACGAATATATCAATGTAATAAAGGACAGACTTGGAATAAGCAATAACGTCAGCTACAGCAGCAGTTTAGAGGATATTATTGAAAGCAGAGTTGACAGCTTACTTGATTACACATACGGATATGCACTTGAAACTATTGAAAATAAGGAGGGCAGCTTTTTAGAGGAACTCGATGATCTGAATATTGAAACTACGTTCACAAGATTGCTCAAAAATAGTGTAATGTATACCATATTAAACAGATGCGGTATAGAATCTGACTTTAATGCCGCTGATTTCAGAGGTGTTGCAGATTTTAACACAAAGGAGGTAATAACTCAGCTTGGACAGGCAACCGCTGAAATTTCGGGCATTGTACTTAGGGAAATCGAAAAGGAGGTCAGAGCTTACGAAAAGGAAATTTCCCAAAACAAGAGCCGTAACCTGAATTTATATGACTTATATGAAAGGGAGAATGTTACATATGAAGAACGAAATGACAAAGGAAATCAACGGAATGCTGCACATATACAGCGAGGAACTAAAAACATACCTTCCTCAGTACACAGAGGAGAACGGTCTGACATACGAACTGGACAGGAAAACAATGACATACATTCCGATGTTGGAACAGGAGGAAGAAGAACCTTACGAAATGGGAATGTGGGGCAGGAAAAGACTGGAGTATCTGAAAACAGAGAAAAAGGGAACATACTCAGCCCTGATGATAAGCGGTCTGACAAAGCACCTTATAGAAACGGACAAAGCGGCAAACAATATGGAGGACAGGCTGATGGAAGAAATGAGCAAAGCCGAAGGAGTAACAGAGGCTCTCAAGAAGTCAGATCAGATGGAATGGGTAGCTCGGAGGAACAGCATAAAGAACAGGGTTTGGGAGATAATTTACAGAGAGTTGATATACATCTAAACAATGAGCAACCAAAGGCAGAGGAAAAATCCTCTGCCTTTTCAAATGCAGTAAAAACTATCGAAACTACTTTATATAGCAAGCCTGACGAAAACCATAGAGTTAAAAAAATAGGCAATGCCAACGCAAAAGATATTTTTGAGCAGATCAGGCAACATCTTGAAGATAACAATCTTTTACCCAATGATTATTTTATTCCTTCAATAAATGAGTATGAAGAATTGCCGGACTTTTATAACTTTAACTGTAATGTCAACTTTGGGGAAAGCGAGGGCATATATCTCGATATAGGGTTATTGACCGAAAACGGCATAATTCCCTTTGCAACAGGAAAAACTCTTGACGAATCCTATGAGAGCTTTATTCACATGGGCAGGATAGCGGCAGAATGTTCATTAATGCTCAACGGTGACGGTATGCTTGTGAACCACAGAGCAACAAAAAAAGAAAAAGCTAAAGGAGAGTCTATATCTACAGATGAAAAAGCTGCCGAAACAGCTTTGTCTGCTGATAAAGAAGCTGCTCAAAAGGAAAAGAACATAATAGGCAATACTCCCTATCGCTATATTCCCAAGAAAACATACAGAAAGTTCGATAAGGATACGGCTTTGAAAATTGCAGAGGCACTTAATGCGACGGGCATAAAATATAGCGGAAAAATCAATGAAAACGATACTACTCTTACATTCAGTCGTAACGACATTGAAAAAGTTGAAGAAATAATAAAAGCCGAAAATCCTACAGTAAATGATATTCAAAGAAAGAACGAAAATCCTGTGAACAATACGGAGGAAAGCAGTACCGAAAATTCAGCTCCTGAAATAACACAGGAGGATATTGACGGCTTATTGAATGTTGGATCAAAAGAACTGATTATAAATACCTTTGCAACACTTAAAACTGCAAAAGAAAGAGCAGATTTCTTAAAAAAACATAATGGCATACATGGTGGCTCAACATCATTTAATGACGGATGTAATGGAATATATAGCTATAATTCTAAAGGGCTTGAAATTACTAAGTACAGAAAAGGCGAATATGGGAATAACGCTGTTGTTCACTTAAGTTGGTCGGAAATCGAAAAGACAATAAGAAAAATGATTGAAAGCGGTAAATTTGCCATTGAACCGGAATTAAATTCATCAGAATATAATGAGCCTGAATATGAAATATCCGATATGGTGCTTAACAATATGCCTGATGATACCATTTCCATTGCCGAACGTAACGAATACGGTTATACAGACAATCACTTGCTGCCTGTAAATAAGGAAAAGGCTCTTGAATTTTATGATGAGGATATATTTTCTGTATATCGTCTGTATGAAGATGAAACAGAGAGTATGGCTGAAACAAGGTCTGATATTGAGGAGTTTGACGGTATTTTCGGCATAGAAACAGAGGATTGGGAGAGGTATCTTGAAAACAGAGAAACCGAAAAATCCGAACAGGAAAATGATACCGTCAACAATTATCGTCAGAAAACAGATATTTATTTCAGACCGATACAAGGCTATTCGGCATATGAAATAGAACAAATAATAAAAGACAGAATTGCCGACTTTGCTGCCGAAAATGAAATAGATATACAAATCAAAGACGTAATCATATCAGGCAGCCGAAGCAGAGGTATTGAAAACGATAACTCCGATCTGGACATTGTATTGGCGTATGAGGGCGATTACAAAGAAGATATGCTCTTTAATGTTCTTAATGATGAAGAGAATAGCTTTGATTTCATTGACGGTGTAAAGATTGACATTGATCCGATAAGACCCGATGAAAGCGGTACTCTTGAAAGCTATCTGTCAAATGCAGAGAAATATTTGCAGCAGAAGGCAGAAAGCCTTACGCTCTCCGAACAGGAAACAGAGAATATTCCCATAATCGATGATATGGAAATCACAGACATAAATTTATACCGATATGGTGATTTTTATGAGGCTTTTGACCAAGAGGCTGAAAGAGCTGCCGAAGTTTTGAATCTTCATATGGTCAATAGAGATAATTCGGTTATGATAGGTATTCCCCAACACGTTTTAAGTAAGTATACTGAAATTCTTGAAAATGAAGGCTATAAAGTAAATACTTATGAACAGACCAAAGAGAGCATAGAAAAAAACAATGCTTTGGGAACAACAGAATTAAGTGATTTATCCACATCAGATATAGAAACAGATACAGAACCTACACAGGATTATAACGAAAGAATAAGCAATAAAGAAAAGTACCGCAATAATATTGAAGCTATAAAAACTCTCTATAAGATTGACAATGAAAGCAGAGAGGCAACTGCCGAAGAAAAGGCGATACTTAAAAAGTATGTAGGATGGGGCGGTTTAGCTGATGTTTTTGACAGCTCTAAGACCACGTGGGAAAAGGAGTATTCAGAGCTAAAGGAATTGCTTTCTCCAAGCGACTACAATGCAGCTCGTTCCTCTACTCTTAATGCACATTATACACCTCCTGAAATAATAAGTTCCATATATAAGGCTTTAAGCAATATGGGTTTCAGAGAAGGCAAAATACTTGAACCGTCAATGGGAATAGGCAATTTTTTTGCATATCTGCCACAGGAAATGCAGCAGTCTAAACTGTACGGCGTTGAGCTTGACAGCATAACGGGCAGGATCGCTCAGAAAATTTATCCCAATGCCTATATTCAGGTAAAGGGATTTGAGAAAACAAACTTTAACAGCAATTCATTTGATGTTGCGGTAGGAAATGTGCCTTTTGGAAATTACTATGTCAATGACAATGAATTCAAGGAAAGCGATCTTATACACGATTACTTCTTCAAAAAGAGCCTTGATAAAATCAGACCGGGCGGTGTAATGGCATTTATAACAACAAAGGGTACTTTGGATAAGAAAAACAACTCTGTAAGAAAATATCTTGCAGAGCGAGCCGACCTTATGGGAGCTGTACGTTTACCCAACAATGCTTTCAGCACAGCAGGCACAGAAGTAACAACAGACATTATATTCTTGCAGAAAAGAGATAGATTGAGGGATTTGACACAGGAAAAAGTACCTGAGTGGGTAAATGTATCAGAAAATGAAAATGGTATTGAAATGAACAATTACTTTATTTCACATCCACAGATGATACTCGGTACAATGGAAGAAGTATCAGGGCGGTTCGGTCTGGAAACAACTTGCAAGCCATTTAAAGATACAGACCTATCGGTATTGCTTGATAGTGCCGTTGAGAATATAAGAGGTAAAATACCTATAAATGACGTTGTTGTGGAAGTGCTTGATGAAGAAGATAACGATTTGAATATTGCTGCCGAAAACTACCGTAATTTTTGCTATGCCGTTATTGACAATGATATATATTATCGTGAAAATGATAAAATGGTCAAACAGAACTTTGACGGTAAAAAAGCTGAAAGAGTTAAAAAAATGGTGGCGATAAGCGAAGTATTGAGGGATTTGATTTTCTTTCAGCGGGATAATTATCCTGATGAGGAAATTACTAAAAAACAACAGGAATTAAACAAAGTTTATGAGGATTTTGTTGCCGAGTACGGATTACTCAATGACAGGCTCAATAAATCGGTATTCAGGGAAGATGACACAGCGCAGCTTTTATTATCTCTTGAAAATATTAATGAAAAAACAGGAGAACTGGAAAGCAAGGCAGACATATTTACAAAGAGAACGATCATACCATATATTCCTGTTGAAAGCGTAGACACCTCCAGCGAGGCATTGGCTGTATCAATAGCAGAAAGAGCAAAGGTAGACCTTGATTTTATGGCACATTTATGTTCAAAGCCTGTAGACGAAGTTATAAAAGACCTTGAAGGAGTGATTTTTGAAAATCCCGTTACCAATAAATATGAAACGGCAGAGGAATATCTTTCAGGAAATGTAAGGCATAAACTGGAGCTTGCCAAGCAGTATGCCGAAAAGGATACAAGATATGCCGTAAATGTCAATGCACTTGAAAACGTGCAGCCGGAGGATTTACAGCCATCGGAGATAACAGCACAGTTAGGCTCAACATGGATACCCACTCACTACTATCAGGAGTTTATGTATGAATTGTTAGACACACCATATTATTGCAGAGGTAATTGTTCTTGGCGAGATACGGATAGAAATCCTTTCCGCAGCGGAGCAGGCAGCGATAATGAAACAATAATCATAGATTATGATGAATATAACTGCGCTTACGGTATAAGCAATAAATCCAATTATTCCGCTTCTAAAAACAATATTAAAGCAAGTAAGACCTATGGTACTGACAGAATGAATGCTTATAAGATTTTAGAGGAAACTCTGAATATGAAAACCGTTAAGGTTATGGACTATGTAGAAAATTTTGAGGGCAAAAAGGTGGCTGTTCTGAATGAAAAGGAAACCTTGCTTGCACAGGAAAAGCAGAATGCTATAAAAAATAAGTTCAAGGAATGGCTTTTTGACGATTATGAAAGGACACAGGATTTGTGTAAAATCTATAATGAAAAATTCAATTCTGTTAGACCGAGGGAATATGACGGATCACATATAACCTTCGGAGGAATAAATCATGAAATAAAGCTGCGGAAACATCAGATAGACGCTATAGCTCATACTTTATACGGCGGTAATACTTTACTGGCACATTCCGTAGGCGCAGGCAAGACATTTGAAATGGTAGCCTCTGCAATGGAAAGCAAAAGGCTTGGCTTATGCTCAAAAAGTATGATAGTTGTTCCAAAACACATATTAAATCAGGTGGCGAAAGAATTTTTACAGCTTTATCCCGCTGCTAATATCCTTGTTCCCAACGAAAAGAATTTCTCAAAGGATAATAGAGAAAGATTTTGCAGCAGAATAGCTACGGGTAATTATGATGCCATTATTATTTCCCACAATCAATTTGAAAAAATACCTTTATCAACCGAAAGACAAGTCAAGTTTATTGAAGAAGAAATTGAGGAAATAACAAACTTTATTGAGGCTCTGAGATTTAAAGAAGGAAACAAAGGTTTTACGGTAAAACAGCTTGAAACAACAAAAAAGAACTTGGAAACAAGGCTTGAAAAGCTGAATAATGCCGACAGGCGGGATACAACAATAACCTTTGAAGAAATGGGCATTGACAAGCTCTATATTGATGAAGCACATATGTATAAAAATCTGTATTTTAATACTAAAATGGGAAGAAACGTAGCGGGGATAAACGCTTCTTCAGCATCACAAAGAGCCACAGACCTTTTACAGAAATGCCGTTACCTTGATGAAAAGACCGACAGCAAGGGTATTGTTTTTGCCACCGGTACGCCTATAAGCAACAGCATGACCGAGTTATATGTTATGCAGTCATACTTGCAGCACGATGAGCTTAAAAGACGAAATTTAAACCATTTTGACGCTTGGGCTTCTACCTTTGGAGAAACGCAATTATCTCTTGAACTTGCTCCCGAGGGCTATACTTTAATAGGACAAAAAAATTAACTGTCCTAAATTGAAAAAATACATACGGAAAGGAGGATAAG
>CANQBJ010000010.1 GCA_947589665.1 uncultured Clostridia bacterium | reverse complement strand
TGTCGAATTATCACCATATTAGCATAGGAGGTCCTTCTTTTTCAACTTACAGCTAAAGCATTTTACTCTCACCTGCATAGCAGGTGGTTTATTTTTATTGTTGCACAATAAAAAGGGGTTGTCAATGTGACAACCCCTGCTTTATGAAAAATAAAGATAAATTTTTGTTTATGTTGGTAAGGCGACCCTTCCACCAACCTCCGGTTGGTCCCCCTCCCCTCCGACGCTAACGCTAGGGGAGGTTATTTACCGCAAAGGCTGTGACAGCAGCTTAGTTGTTGTTTTGCTAAGTAAATAAGGGCTTTTGCAAAGCACCTGTCTAAAGCTCCCCTTCGCAGGTTCAGCACTTTTGCCTTCGGCAAAAGCAAACCTTCGGTTTGGCGGATAACTTCTTCCGCTGCAATGGAGCTGTCAGCCGCGGCAAAAGTTCATATAAAAATAGCTGCGAGCGGGGCTGACTGAGAGGTCGAACCTATTCCCATAAACAAAAATTTATATATACAGTGTTAAAAAAGTAAGAATTATAGGTCAATAAAAATTAAGGCTGACACTTCATTATGTCAGCCTTTTTTTGAAATTATTTTCCGCTGAACAAAGCAGTCTTATTCTCAGAATCCCAGTAAACATTTACATTCAGAGCCTCGCCTAAAGCTCTCATGGGTATAAACATCCTGCCTCCTGTTATCTCAGCCTTTACACCGTTGTCCATAGTATAAGGTATGCCGTCTATATCCATTATATCGCTGCCTGCGGTAAATGAAACAGTTCTGTCGCCTGTATCTATTGCCGCCGTCTTGGTATCGGGATACCAGGTTATTATAGAACTGTCCGGGGCATTCTCTACATCTCCGCCGCTTATGGCAACTGCCGCAAAGCGGAGAGGAACAAGAGTTGAATTGGACCCGGGCTGTATATAAGGCGCCGCATCTACTACAAATTCCTCATCGCCTACAGTGATAACACTGCTGCCTATAGTTACCTTTACATCGCCTGTAAGTACCTTTTCTTCCTCTGAGGTCTCTATTCCCTCTTCCTCCTCAGTGGTTTCCTCTGAAGACTCCTCTGTAGCATAGCCCAAAAGCTCTTCTATGGTCTTGCCGTCTGTCCTGACGGTAACAAGACCCTTTACCTTATATCTCTTTCCGCCGTATATGAGCCTTGTTGTAACCTCCGTGGAGGCTTCCGTCACAGTGGTAGCAGCAGTGGTATACGTTATCTTATAGCCGTTTGTCTGAGCATATCTCTCCGCTGCCGAACCTCTTGCGACATTGAATACAAGCTTTGTCTTGTCACAGCCTGTAAAGGCATCTCCCGCTATTGTAACAACAGAGGTGGGAAGTGTTATCCTGACAAGGCTCTTGCAGTCCTTAAAGGCATTGCTGCCTATGGTCTTAACAGCAGCGCCTTTTATAACGGCAGGTATATCGGCTCTTGTTACTGCCCCCGTAAAGCCTGTAACAGTGCCTGTTGCCGTATTTACCTTAACGATACCGCCCTCTACGGGATAATCCACGGCAGCGCCTGACACTACAGCATTTACGCCTGTTTCGGTTCCTGTAGTTACACCTGCGGCAATGCCAATGTTTACGCTTGCTGCCAGCACAGCGATAAAAAGAATAAATCCCAATAATTTCTTATTCATATACATTCCTCCTTATTTATTTCTTTTTACCGATTTCGTTTAAGTCGTATGGTGTCTTCTGGTATACATAGTAATTAAGCCAGTTGTTGTAAAGAAGTGAGCTGTGAGCCTTCCACATGGAAAGGGGACCCTCGGCAGGATCGTCATTTTTGAAATAATGTTTAGGTATTTCTATATCAAGACCCTTTTCCAGATCCCTGAAATATTCGTTTTTAAGGGTATCTGAGTCATACTCGGAATGCCCCATTACAAATATCTGGCTGCCGTCGTCATCTGCCACTATATACACTCCCGACTCCTCTGAGGCAGAAAGTATATTAAGCTCCTTTACCTTTTCTATATCCTCCTCCCTTACCTCTGTATGACGTGAGTGAGGAACATAGAATATATCGTCAAAGCCTCTTAAAAGGTCCTCGTGCTTATACACCTTGGTATGGGGAAATACGCCGAACACCTTTTTGTCAAGCTGGTATTTGGGTATACCGTAGTGGTAATAAAGCCCAGCCTGAGCGCCCCAGCATATGTGGAAGGTACTGTTTACATTAGTCTTGGTCCATTCGAATATATCGGTCAGCTCATCCCAGTAGTTGACCTGTTCGTAGGGCAGATGCTCTACCGGCGCGCCCGTTATTATCATACCGTCAAACTTCTGATCCTTCACATCGGGGAACACCTTGTAAAACTCCTGAAGATAGTCCTCTGAGGTGTTTTTGGAAATGTGGCTCTCCATATGTAAAAAGCTTACTTCAAGCTGTAGGGGTGTGTTTGACAGAAGTCTTAAAAGCTGTACCTCCGTTTCCTGCTTATTAGGCATAAGATTAAGTATCAATATCTTAAGAGGTCTTATATCCTGGTGAAAAGCCCTCTCCTCTCCCATAACAAATATTCTCTCTTCATTCAAAATACCCTTTGCGGGCAAATTGTCTGAAACCTTGATAGGCATATACAATCACTCTTTCCCAAAAATTTATAAAAACCTAATATAAGTATACCATAAAAATGAAAAAAAGACTAGACTATTTTTGAATAATGTTATACAATAATGTTAGATGTATGTCAACTAATGACAGGAGGGATATATATAATGGAAAAACCCGATTTTGACGTATTGCTTCCTATATTCAGAGATGTGTCCTATCCCATTACGGACTTTGGCGCCGTATGTGACGCAAGGACAGACAACAAGGAGGCTTTTAGAAAGGCTATAGAAAAATGTAATGCTGACGGCGGCGGCTATGTAGTTGTGCCAAGAGGTGTGTGGTATACAGGACCTATTGAGCTTATGAGCAATGTCAATCTGCATCTGCAGAACGGCGCTGTCATATTCTTTTCAAACAATCCTGCGGATTATCCCCTCATTAACACAAGCTTTGAGGGTCTGTTCATGTACCGCTGCGTATCTCCCATATATGGCAAGGACCTTGAAAACATTGCCATTACAGGCGAAGGTGTCATAAACGGCAACGGCAGGCTCTGGCGTCCTGTAAAGCAGTGGAAAATGGCTGAACGCAACTGGGTGGAAACTATTAATGCAGGCGGTATAGTAGACGATACAGGTGATGAAATAGTGTGGTGGCCCTCAGAGACCAATCTTGAGGCAAACAAAACTCTTATACCCAACCCCGCTCTTTACAAAAACAAAGAGGTATGTGAGAAATACCACAGCTTTTTAAGGCCTGTTCTTCTCAATCTTACAAGATGCAACAGAGTACTTCTGGACGGTCCCACCTTCCAGAACTCACCGGCATGGGGCATCCATCCCTGGCTCTGTAAAAATGTGACTATAAGAAATATCAATGTCAGAAATCCGTGGTTTGCCCAGAATGCCGACGGTCTTGATATAGACAGCTGCAAGTATGTCAAGGTCTACAACTCTATATTCGATGTAGGCGACGACGCTATCTGTATCAAGTCAGGCAAGAATGAAGACGGTAGAAAGTTAGGTATGCCTTCTGAGTTCGTAGATATTACCAACTGTATAGTATATCACGGTCACGGCGGCTTTGTAGCAGGCAGCGAGATGTCCGGAGGCTTAAGGAACATATTCGTAAGTGACTGTACCTTTATAGGCACAGATATAGGCATACGTTTCAAGAGCTGCTTAGGCAGAGGCGGTGTTGTCGAGAAGGTATATATCGACAATATCAATATGATAAGCATAAAGAACGAGGCTCTTACATTTAATATGGGCTACGATATGGACACCAAGGAGGGTCAGGAGATAACTCCCGAAGAGGTCCCTGAGTTCAAGAATATATACATAAACGATGTCAACTGCACAAAGGCAGGCAAGCCTATAGCAATATCAGGTCTGCCGCAGATGCCTATACACGATATACATATCAGCAACTTCACCTGCAAGACAAATGCCAAGGTAGAGCTTAAGGACTGCCACAACATTTTCCAGACCAACATTAATCTTATAAAGGTCGTTGCAGATGATGATATCGCAAATTCCTGCGCCGAATTGCAGTAAACTTAAAGCGGATTTTTATATTTTAATAAAAAAGCGTGTCAAACTCGACACGCTTTTTTGTTGTTAAATTTGTGATTATGTTGATATTGACCTCTCCACCGCCTAACGGCGGTCCCCCTCCCCTGATTAGGGGAGGCTGTGTACCGTAAGGCAGTGACCACAGTTTAATTGTTGTTTATTCCAAGTAAATAAGCGACTTTGAAAGATGTACTCCTTAACCTCCCCTATCAGGGGAGGGGACCAACCGAAGGTTGGTGGAGAGGTCAATTTACTACCATCGGTTTTACGGGGACAGGTCTTTTTTCTGCTTCAAAGCAGTAATCTTGTACAAAATTATTTTACCCAAAGGTTATCAAACACTCCGAAGACCGGTCCCCGATAAAACCTGAGCTTTTTTTGCGGCCTGCGTAACTGAGGACCCAGTTTTCTTGGGGACGGGTCTTCGGAAAAGTAATTTGTTTTCTCAGAAAAATACATTAGAGAAGTCAATTATTTAACATAAAGAAAAGACCTGTCCCCATGAAAACGAAAATTCAATTATTCCGCTAAACAAAAGCTTCATAAACCGCCCTTTATATCCTCAGATATTCCTCTTCAAAGGACTTCTGCTCTATACACTCCTCCAGCTTTCGTCTTACTCCAGAGGGCAGAAATGTCTTGCCTGTTCTGAAGCCCTCTTTAATTGTATCTATAAATCTCTGAGGATAAAGGAGTACAGCCTTAAGCACATCATAGTCGTGATCGGAAATACTGCCGTAAGCCGAATACCTGTTAAGGCACTCCTCAAGGCTCATATACGGGCTTCCCGCAGCGGCGGAATAATAGCAGTTCTTTCTCATATATCTCTTTACAAAAAAGGCAATATCCTCTATATAGCTCAGATGTTTCATATTGTCCCAGTCTATTATATATACCCTGCCCTTTTTATATATTATATTGCCCTCCTTAAGTCCGTTGTGACAATAGGTGGGGTTTTCGCCGTAGCCCAATGATGCAAGCCTATCTACGCTCTCAGCCGCTCTTTCCATAAAGCTGTCAAATACATATGAAATATCCATATCCCACATTCTTTTTCCTATATGCTTTTTTATGCACTGCATATCCTTTAGCTCTCTTGTGTACTTTTCAAGCACTCTGTTTCTGCTTTCGCCTGCGGCGTATACCGTCCTTTTTTCCATATTCCTCAAGCCTCTGTGTATAGTGCCTATACTCCTGAGCGTAAGAGCCACCTGATTGGAATTCATAAAATTAAGCTCGTTGGAGCCGAAGAATCTTGTTATTGTATAAAGTCTGCCGTCTCTCTGGGCATAGGGCAGACCCTCCTCTGATACAGAATATGTATCTATGTTGCATATACCCATAGAGGCAAGCTCTGTCTTGACAGAATGTATCTCCGTTATCTTTCCTGCCTTTGGCCTTGCCTGACAAAATGAATATGTACCCTCGGCGCAGTTTAAAATATAATAATACTTGCATTTATATATATTTAAAGGTCTTATGCCAAACTCCTCTGCCACATCATATATAAGAGAATACATAACAATCCCCTCCTCTCCTAAATTCTATGCCGAAAATGGCATCGATATTACATTTAAAGAGGCATAGGCTTATTTTTATGTACGAAAAAAGAGACTGCGCAATATACCTTTATTAAGGTGACAGTCTCTCAATTACCATATATAACAAATATCTGCGGCTTTTACTTCAATTCATCCTCAGAAAGAGTTCTTGCATCTCCCCATATTCTTTCAAGGTCATAAAACTCCCTGTCCTCCTTATTGAACAGATGCACCACTATATCACCGTAGTCCATAAGCACCCAGCTTCTGCTGTGATTCTGCATACCCTCCGTATGCTTAAGTATATAGCCTGCCTTGTAAAGATTTTCGTCTACAGAATCTGCCATAGCCTTAAGCTGATTGGGATTGGAGCCGCTTGCAATCACAAAATAGTCTGCAAGAGTGGATATCTTGCTTATATCCAGCACCCTTATATCTATTGCAAGCTTGTCGTCAAGAGCGGCATAAGCTATTTTAGCGCCTTCTAAAGAATTTCTATCGTTTTTCATTATTTCCCTCCCTGTAGTATTCCAGAGCAGTTATGCTCAGCGGATGGATCATCCTTTTTTTATTAACATTGTGATCTATTGTATTTTTAAGTGAATATTCCACTGCCTTGTCTATGTCCTTATAGGCAAGCTCCCTTATTTCTTCAAGTCCCTTGAAGGGCTCTCTGTTAGGCTCTATATAGTCAGCTATATATATTATCTTTTCCAGCAGCGACATATTTTCTCTGCCCGTAGTATGGTATGCTATGGCATTTATTATATCCTCGTCCTTAACACCGTATACGGCTTTTGCCAGGGCTGCACCTAAAAAGCTGTGAGCAAGGTCGGGCTGAGCGTATAGTACATCGTCAAGGGGAACATTGTATTGTCGGCACATGGCAAGCTTTTCTTCATCTGTATAGCACTTTGCGCAGTCGTGTAAAAGACCTGCAAGATATGCCTTGTCAGTATCGGCGCCATATCTTTCGGCAAGCCTTACAGCCTCCTTGGCAACTCCCTGTGTGTGTCTGAAGCGCTTAGGAGTAAGAACGCTGTAAAGCTTTTTATTGATATACTCTGTTCCGGACAGCGAAAGTCCTGCGCCATACAGTCCGAATTTAAGGATATAATTTTCTACGGATTCTGGTACAAGATATTTAATGGTCTTGCCCGCCGTCACTCTGTTCCTGATATCCGTAGAGGATATGGAAAGAGCGGGAATTTCCAGAAATTCTATATTGCCCTTATATTTCGTGTTAAGGGTATCTATAGTAGCCTTAAGCTTTGTCTTGTCATAGCCCGGACGTGTTACCGCCACAAATTTACACATAGACAAAAGCTCTTCCGGGTCCTTCCATGTAAGTATCTCGGCTATGGCATCGGCGCCTGTTATGAAATATATCTCACAGTCCTTGCTGCACTTATGTCTAAGCTCCCTTATAGTGTCTATGGTATAGCTTTTGCCCATTCTGTCTATTTCCGTTCGGGAGACCTCAAAGTCAGGATTGGTAACTGTAGCCAGCACTGTCATAAGGTACCTGTGTTCGTTATACATAGGGTCGCTTTCCTTATGGGGAGAGCTGCCCGCAGGTATGAATATCACTCTCTCTATATCCATTTCCTGCCTTACAGCCTCTGCCGCCACAAGATGACCGTTGTGTATGGGATTGAAGCTGCCGCCCATTACGGCTATTCTTTTATATTTTTTATACTGTGACAGCTCTTTCATATATAAAATCTCCATGGAAAATCCACTGCCTCTTCGGCATAGTCGATATTTATTCTTTTGCCTGTACTGAATTTGTCTATTTTTACTCCCTCTGTAATATAGAGAGGTGGCCTGTCAAGAAGCACATTATTAAGCCTCCTGTCTATGGCGCCTATATAAGCCTCTGTTTCCGTTATCATTACGGTAAGAGAGTGTCCGTCAAGCTCACGGACTATATATTTGCCCAGCAGTTCTCTTGCAACCGTCAGCGTATCTCTTGTATAAAAGTCGCTTTTAAGCTTCATCATATATCTTCTGTAAATATTCGCAGTCGCTGTGGTATCTGCTCTCGTTTGAATTCTCAATAAGCATGGTTATATAAGGCTTTGTCTGTTTAAGCTGTTTAAATAAAGGCGCATAGTTGAATAAGCCCTCGCCTACCTGCTCAAAAGCAACATCGCCCTTTTCATCGAGCTTAAAGTCCTTTATATGCATTACAGATATCCTGTCGCCATAGTACTTGAATGCCTTTTCGATAACTGCCTCCTGCTCCTTGTAGTTATTTCTGTCCAGAAGATTTACAGGATCAAGTATTACCTCTACGTTGGGAGAATTGATATCGTTTAAAAATCTCTGCATCATTTCGGGAGAATACAGGGTATGTGTGGCAACTCCTTCCACACCCACTATAACGCCAAGCTTTTCCGCTGCAGATACTATTTCTCTCATAGACTTTAAAAGAAGCTGATAGCAGGTCTCGGTGTAGGTCTGAGGCACTATTTTAAAGTTCTCGTCAAGTCTGCCCGTTTCGGTGCCGACCATATCGGCGCCTATAGCCCTTGCATACTTAAGATGTTCTATAAACTTCTTTACTGCCTCGACTCTCTTTTCTTCAACGGGATTTGTGGGGTTGATATAACATCCCAGCACCGCCACGTGTATATTGTTCTCCCTAAGCCTTCTGCCTATATAATAGCCTAAGCCGGGATTATAGTTACCTCTTGTAAAGTCAATGTCTGTAATGGATTTCTGAAAGGCAAGCTGCACGATATCGATATCGTTCTCCTTTACCTTTGCAAGAAATTCGTCAAACTTCTGCTTGCCGCCTAAATCGTGTCCTCTCATTCCAAATGCCATATTTACCACCTCTTTGATATAAATTTGAATATATTGTTAATATTATTGTACCAAAGTATGCCGTAAAATGCAACACAAAAAACACAGCTTATCTACATTAAAAGGACTGCCTGCGGCAGTCCTTGAATTTATTCTTTATCGGTATTTTGTTCTGTCTTCTCAGCCATATTCTCGGCTTCGTTTGCCTTGAGAAGCTGTTTGCCCTCGGGAGTATTTTCGTCAATAAAAACTATCTCATTGGGTCTGACCATATTAAGCTTTTCCCTTGCAACCTTTTCAATAAACTCGGGAGAGCTCTGATTGTCATACTCCTTCTTGAGAGCGGCGCCCTCGGCATTTGCCTTTGTAAGGCTTATTTCCATATCTATCTGCGCACTTATAAGATCTTGTCTTATACTGTACTGATGAAAAAGTGCGGCAACAAAAATAAGTGTCATTACTGTCATTATAACAGAATATATGATATTTGCCTTTTTATGCTTACTTAGTGAAGACAACTGCAGCCGCCTCCCTTTCTTTGGAAATTTACACAAAACAAGTAGTATATTATTATTTTCTCATACTTTTTATGTTTTTGCAAGTCTTTTTTAAATAAATTGTTAATTTTCTGAAGGGAAACAGCAAAATTTTAAACGGAGTAAGTACTATTTCTATAAAAATCGAAATAGATCTCACTGCCGTTTTCAGTATAAATGCCGTTATCCTGCGGGCATATACCTCAAAGGCAGCGTAATATATAACCATACCTATAAATATGCCAAGTATAGAAAAAGGACGTATTTCGCCATAGTTGACACGCAGCATTACAAGGAATACCCCAAGGGCATACGAAAGCCAGAAAACAATATCGCATATATGCTTTAGCGCCCTTTTGTTCCATATCATCGCCGCAGATACTATAAATGTATATGCAAAGCCTCCTGCAATGCCCAGCAGAGCCGACAGTATAAAAAGCCTGCACTGAAACGTCATAGACAGTATCATTTAAACAGTCTTCTCAGAAAGCCTGAGCCTCCCATACCTTCCTCTTCATAGGCAAGGCTTGAAATATTGCCATCTACCGACAGATCGCCCTTATCCAGATTAAGGTTATTTATATGTAAATTGCTGCCCCGTATCACAAGCATACCCTTATCCGTCTGGGCAACAATGTTTTCTTCGTCAAAGCTGAGTACGTCCATAACACCCGACGCTGACAATTTTTCTCTTTTATCCAGTGTTATCGTGTGACGAGATGACGCTCTTTCCTCCATGCTATCACCCTCCCTCTTAAAATATATGAGGGACTAAAGGCTTTTATACATAGAGCCTGCGTCTTCCTTTCTTACGCTTTCCTGTACAGACAGCACCTCCACCCTTGTGGTGTTGTTGCCAAAGGCTATCTCTATTATATCCCCGACCTTAACATCAAGACCTGCCTTGGCTGTCTTGCCGTTTACGCTTACTCTGCCGCCGTCACAGGCTTCATTGGCAACGGTTCTCCTCTTTATGATACGCGATACCTTTAAAAATTTATCCAGTCTCATATTCTCTCCTTTAAATCTTTTCACGATATCTACAGCAATAAAAAACGGGGTCTGGTGACCCCGAAATTTATTAATTAAGCATTAACAGCGTCCTTTAAAGCCTTACCAGCCTTAAACTTAGGAGCCTTAGATGCAGCGATCTGGATAGACTCATTAGTTCTTGGATTAACGCCTGTACGAGCCTCTCTTGCCTTAACAGCAAAAGTACCGAAACCAACTAATCTAACTTCGTCGCCTGCTACTAAAGCAGCTGTTACTGTCTCTTCAAAAGCCTTTAAAGCCTTTTCTGCTTCTGTCTTCTTTAAGCCTGCCTTCTCAGCAATGCTTGCAACTAATTCTGTCTTGTTCATTGAATTTCCTCCTTTTTAATTATATTAGCCTTAACATCCTCGAAATCTGTATCCTCATCGATTTCTCCAACGGCTGTATCGGCCGCTTCAATGTCCTCAAATCTATTTATATACGTTTTTACAGCATTTGTCAAGGAAAATTCGGCATTTAGTTGCGAAAAATGTGAAATTTTTGTTAAATCAAATAAAATTTTACCAATTATTTCCTCCTGTTCCTTTTTCTGGGATAAATTCAGGCTTTTCAGAATACCTGCGTTACTTTCTATTCTTTCGGCTATATCATCAAAGCCTTCACTGTCCATATTGTTTTTATATGCCTTTGACACTGTTTTTTCACTTCTCATAAGGGCAGGCAGTGATCTTGGAACGCTTTTTAGTATTTCCATATTATTCTTATAACCCTTTTCCTCTTTTTTTATACTCTCCCAGTTGTCATTTATTTCCTTTATGCTCTTTTCATCGCTGTCTGAAAATATATGGGGATGCCTGGATATCATTTTACGTGTAATGCCGTCTATGACATCTGACAGATCAAAGGCATTTTCCTTACGTGAAAGCTCGGAATGGAACACTATCTGGAAAAGCACATCTCCCAGCTCCTCGCACATATTTTCATTGTCCTTGCCGTCAATGGCATCTATTACCTCATAGCACTCCTCTATAAGATATCTTTTAAGCGTATCGTGGGTCTGTATGCGGTCCCACGGGCAGCCGTCCTCTGCCGTAAGGCGGCGTACCACTTCCTTAAGGTCCTCAAGCGTATATTTCATAATGCTCCTCCTTGTACTATTTCTTAAATAAGAATAACATATTTCTTAATTTTTTGCAAAAATATTTACTTATTTGAAATATAGTGATATATTTAATATACAGACATACTAAGGAGGGGATAAAATGTATTGTATGCATTGTGGAGAGGAAATACCCGACAGTTCAAGATTTTGTAAATACTGCGGGAAAAAGGTGGAAGAAATTTCAGAAGTTCGGGAGAACAGCCCTGAAGCGGCAGATATCCGTCCCGCAGGCTATGTAGCTGCGGCTGCGGAAACGGCAGCTTTGCCTGTAAAAGAGGAATATGATATAGTCGACGGCTTTTTCTTTAAGGATGTGTCCTTGCTGAATAAATTTTTGCTGCTTATACTGGGCGCAGTAATTATGCTGCTTACTGCCTCTCTAGTATTTATGTGCAGCTATCCCGATCTCGTTACAGAGGTATTTAATACCATAAGATAGCATAACAAAAAGCTTCCGTTTAACGGAAGCTTTTGTTATATTAAAAATTGATCAATATTAAAATCAGATTGCGCGGGTGATCGTACCCTTATGAGTACCTGTACGAAGGCATCTTGCACAAATGTGGATAGACCTTATATTGCCGTTTGCCTCAACTATCTTTACTTTCTTGATATTGGATTTCCAAGTCTTATTAGCTCTTCTTGAAACCTGGCTACGATTAATACTGATCCTGTGACCTGTCTGTCTGGTCTTTTCACAAATTTCACACTTTGCCATAGATCACACCTCCTTAGAATTTAATCATCGCTCTATATTTTAACAGAAAATTATATATAATGCAAGAAAAATTTTAAAAAAATTTAAGGATTTTTATTATTGTGTATTTAGTATGCAAAATCAGTTGATAAAGATAGAATTTTCGTGTATACTTTACTGTAGGATATTTTTTTATACGGAGGTGTTTTTATGTCTGTAGTTATAAATAAAGAACATGGAAATATAACCATTACAAATCACGTGCTTGCTAAGACCGCAGGCATAGCTGCTACGGGCTGCTACGGTGTCGTGGGTATGGCTGTAAAGACAGTAAAGGACGGCATTGTACATCTGCTTAAGAAGGAAAGTCTTTCAAAGGGTGTTGAGGTAAATATAAATGATGACCACTCTGTAGATGTAAAGCTCCATATTATTGTGGAATACGGCACCAACATACCCGCCATAGGCGATATAGTTACAAACACGGTCACTTATAATATGGAAAGCTCACTTGGTATAAAGGTCAACTCAGTGAGCGTTACCGTAGAGGGTATAAGGGTTGACAGCTAGGAGGAATTTATGGAACTGACTTATATAGACGGACAAAATCTTAAAAGATTTATGATAAACGGCGCCAACAGGCTCTGGGTAAACAGAGATAAGGTAGATGCCATGAATGTATTCCCTGTTCCCGACGGAGATACGGGTACAAATATGTCTGCCACTATGACCGCTGTTGCCAATGCCATAAAGGATATTGACAGCACCGATATTTCTGAGGTAGCAAAAATAGTATCGGGCTCTGCCCTGAGAGGAGCAAGAGGCAATTCAGGCGTTATACTTTCTCAGATACTAAGGGGTTTTTACAAGGAGCTTAACGGCAAGGACAAAATAGACGCTTCCGAGCTTGCGCGCTGCTTTGCCGCTGCGGCGGACACTGCCTATAAGGCTGTTATGAAGCCCAAGGAAGGCACTATGCTCACCATTATAAGAGAAATGGGAGCAAAGGCAGTAGAGACAGGCTATACCACCGACGATATACCTGAGCTTTTAAAAGCTATACTCAGCCACGGCAGAGAGGTGCTTGCAAAGACTCCCGATATGCTGCCTCAGCTTAAGAACGCAGGAGTTGTGGACTCAGGCGGTCAAGGACTGCTGTACATCATAGAGGGCGGATATGAATATATAGGCTCTATTGCCGAGGTAGCGTCTTTGGACTCTGCCGATACAGTAAAGAGCATTACCGCCCCGATTGAAGCTAATGCCGATATCAAATTCGGCTACTGTACCGAATTTTTTGTAAATATACAGGATAACAAGACCGATTTTGAAGATGGCTTCAGGTCATACCTTGACAGTATGGGCGACTCCATAGTTATGGTATGCGATGAGGATATCATAAAGGTGCATATACACACCAACCACCCAGGCGAGGTACTTGAAAAAGCCCTTGAAATAGGTCCTCTTGAAAATATGAAAATAGAGAATATGTGCTTGCAGCATACCAGCCTTATAAAGGAGGCTGAGACAAAGGCAACCAAAAGGTATGAAAATACCGATATCCCAGAAAAAGGCGAAAGCAAAAAGCTTTCCGTAGTTGCCGTGTCAAACGGAGAGGGCTTCGGCTCAATGCTCCTGCAGTTAGGCGTAGATACTGTGCTTGCCAATGACAACGGCTCAATGCGATGCGGTACAGACCATTTTATAAATACTATAGAGGCAGCCCAGGGCAGCACGGTCATATTATTTCCCAATGACAAGGACAATATAATGGCTGCAAAGCAGGCTGCCGAAATCTGTAAGGAAAAGAATGTAGTGGTAATAGATACCAAAAGTGTGCCTGAATGTCTTGAGGCAATGGTAATGTTCGATGAGGACAGCGATATCAGAACTCTTGAAAGAGATATGAGAGAGGCGGCAGGCTCTGTAGATGTTGCCAAGGTCACTAAGGCTGTCAAGAACACTGTAGTTGACAGCATAGAGATAAAAGAAGGAGATTATATAGGTATACTCAATGATAAAATAGTGCTTAAGACAGATAACTGCCGCAAGGCCTCCGATATGCTTGTGGAAAAAATGCTGGATAACAACGAGGATGCCTGTGTTCTCTCAATATACAAGGGCAGCGAAGGCAGTGAAAAGGAAGCA
Organism: uncultured Clostridia bacterium; assembly: GCA_947589665.1. Taxonomy (GTDB): domain Bacteria; phylum Bacillota; class Clostridia; order Lachnospirales; family CAG-274; genus CANPXH01. The sequence goes on along the minus strand of CANQBJ010000010.1, from coordinate 35,496 downwards.
GAGGATATAGAGAGCTATGCCCTTAAGCTCAACAGCGAACTGGATATATGCGTTGAGCAGGGAGGACAGTCTACCTATAACTATATAATCACAGTAAGCTGAGGAAATAATAATGGAATTACAGGACAGCATCGAAATTGTAAGGAACATAGGTCAGACACGGGCAAAGCAGCTTAACAAAATGGGCATAGAGACCGTTGAGGACCTTATAGAATACTTTCCCCGCAGCTATGAGGACAGGAGCAAGCTCACATCTCTTGATGCCGTAAATATAGGCGAGGTAAATAATTTCAGGGCAAGGGTATGCACAAAACCCGAAAGTATGAGAGTAAAGGCTCTCACCATAGTGAAGGCAAGGCTCTCCGACGGCAAAGGCTCAATAGAGGGAGTATGGTATAATCAGCCCTACATCAAGAATATGCTCATACCTGAAAAGGAATATATATTCACTGGAAAGGTCGTTGAAAAATACGGCAGAGTACAGGCGGAAAATCCCGACTTTGAACCTGTCAGGGAAAACAGCCTTAATATGGGCAGGATAGTGCCTGTATACACCGTACCCTCCAAAATGTCCCAAAAGACAATAAGAGGCTGCGTAAAGGACGCCTTGGACGGTGTACATAGTGAAATAACGGAATTTATGCCTGAAAGCATAATAAGTGAAAGAAAGCTCTGCGGCAGAAGCTATGCCGTAAACAATATACACTTTCCCGAAAGCGACTATGCCTTTTTCAAGGCAAGGAGAAGACTTGTATTTGAAGAGCTTTTAATGCTGCAGATGCATCTTCTGCAGCTTAAGGGCAATGTAACGGGCAAAAAAAGCGCCGTCAGAATAAGGGACTATGATGTCCGCCCTATACTGGACAGCTTAGGCTTTAAGCTGACGCAGGCTCAGGAGAATGTAATAGGCGAGCTTTTTGCCGATCTCAGAAAAGGCAATGTCATGAACAGGCTCATTCAGGGAGATGTAGGCTCAGGCAAGACGGCAGTCGCAATGGTGCTTGCCTATACCGTTATCAGAAACGGCTATCAGGCAGTGCTTATGGCGCCTACGGATGTACTTGCCAATCAGCACTATAAAAACATTTCAGAGGTTTTCGGGACTTTAGGCATAAAATGTACGCTGCTTACAAGCGGACTAAGGCGGAAGGAAAAGAATACCGCATACTCCGATATATCAGAGGGCAAGTCACAGATGATAATAGGCACTCACGCTCTTATACAGGAGACCGTTGAATATAACAGCTTAGGCCTTGTAATAACGGACGAGCAGCACCGTTTCGGTGTAAGGCAGAGGGAAAGCCTTGCCAAAAAGGGAAAGGACCCCCATGTTCTTGTAATGACCGCAACGCCTATACCCCGCACGCTTGCCCTTATACTCTATGGCGATCTGGATATATCCATAATAGACTCATTTCCTCCTGGAAGACAGAAAATAGATACCTTTGCTGTTGACCACAGCTATTACAGGCGGCTTTATGCCTTTGTGAAAAAGGAGGTCGCCAAGGGCAGACAGGCTTATATAATATGCCCTATGATAGAGGAAAACGACAATACGGAGCTAAGGAGCGTGCTTACATATACACAGGAGCTTAAGGATAGCATATTCCCTGAGCTGAGAGTGGAATGTATACACGGAAAGATGAAAAACGATGAAAAGCAGGAAATAATGGAGCTTTTTGAAAAGGGGGATATAGACGTTCTTGTTTCCACCACAGTAATAGAGGTAGGCATAGATGTGCCTAACGCTACGCTTATGATAATAGAAAATGCAGAGCGCTTTGGCTTATCTGCCCTTCACCAGCTGAGAGGACGTGTGGGAAGAGGCAGTGAAAAAAGCTACTGCGTCCTTGTAAGCGATGCCAAGAACAAGACATCTCTTGAAAGGCTAAAGACAATGTGCCGTACCAACGACGGCTTTGTAATATCGGAAAAGGACCTTGAACTGAGAGGTCCCGGAGATTTCTTCGGCACAAGGCAGCACGGACTGCCCGAAATGAAGATAGCAAATCTCTACAAGGACATAGATGTACTAAAGGAAGCTCAGCAGACTGCCATTTCTTTGTACAAAACTGATGAAAATTTAAAAAAAGAAGAAAATAAATTGTTAAAAACAAGAATATCACAGTTATTTGAACAAAAAATCAAAAAAATATGCTTATAAATAAAATAAACTGTTTACTTCTTGTAAATTTTTTTGTATAATGTTTATATATGTTATTATGTAGGGGGTACTGTATGCGTGTTATATCAGGCTCCGCAAGAGGGCTTAAGCTCAATGCACCTAAAGGTCTTTCCACAAGACCTACCACAGACAGAATAAAGGAATCTCTTTTCAATATAATAGCCTTTGACTTATATGAAAGCAGATTTCTGGATCTGTTCAGCGGCAGCGGCGGTATAGGGATAGAGGCTCTGTCAAGGGGTGCTGCAAGAGCAGTCTTTGCAGACGATGCCATAAGCAGTATTGATATAATAAACAGTAATTTAGAAAAAGCAAGACTTTCGGATAAGGCTTTGGTACTGCATAAAAAGGCGGAAGCCGCTATATCCGAGCTTAAGAACAGGGGAGAGTCCTTTGACATAATATTTATGGACCCGCCCTATAACAAAGGCTTTGTAAACAGCACACTTTACTCAATCCTTGATTCCGGTATACTTTCGCCCGACGGCTTTATAATAGCCGAGCAGTCAATAGAGGACGATATCCCTCATATCGAAGGGCTGGAGGTTTTTAGGATAAAAGATTATAAAATAACTAAAATGACCTTTCTGAGATATGCTGAAAGGTAGTTTGGAGGACAACAGATGAAATCAGCTGTATATCCCGGCAGCTTTGACCCTGCAACAAACGGACACCTGGACATTATAAAAAGGGCTTCCAAAATAGTGGACAAGCTTTATGTAGCTGTTCTGGACAACCCTTCCAAAACTCCTCTGTTCACTGTCGGTGAAAGGGTCGCTCAGCTTAAAGAAATTTTAAAGGATCACGACAATATAGAGGTCAGGTCCTTTTCGGGACTGCTTGTGGATTTTGCCCGCAGCGTCAACTCCAATATTATTGTAAGGGGATTAAGAGGAGTTACAGACTTTTCCTATGAGTTCCAGATGGCACTGAGCAACCGTTCCCTTGACAGTGACATAGAAACTCTTTTTATATCGGCAGATACGCAATATCTTTTCTTTAGCTCAAGTCAGGTCAAGGAAATAGCCTACTTCAAGGGAAATATAGATAATATGGTGCCCGATATAATTAAGACGGAATTACTGAAGAAACTGGAAAATATGTGAATACAGCAAAAAACAGGAGGAAAATAACATGGAGTCTTCAATTTATAGTTTACTTGATACCTTAGAGGATATTATCGAAAACGCAAAGCCCGTACCCCTGACGCAGAACATAAGAGTGTCCAAGGAAGATCTTTTCGAGATAATCAGTGAGATACGTCTTAATCTGCCGGGTGAGATAAAGCAGGCTCAGAGGATCGTACACAATTCAGAAAAAATAATAGAAGAGGCCAACAACAATGCCAACAGCATTATAAGAGATGCTGAAAGCAAGGCCGAAAAAATGACTATTGATCATGAAATAACCAAAAGAGCAAAGGAAGAGGCTGAGGCTATCCGCATGGAGGCTAAGGCTAAGGCAGAAGATATGAGAATAGGCGCCATTGAATATGCCGATCAGATGCTTGAAAATACAGAAAAGCAGATAAAGGCAGTTCTTGACAACTTCTCAAAGAGAGCAAACTCAATTCAGGAATTCCTTGCAAACGAGACAGACCATATCTTCGGTGAAAGACAGGAATTAAGAGCTCTTGCAGACAGAGATAAGATCATTTGATACGGAAATTAATTATTTCAGGGATTTAAGGGGCTGTCCGTTTTAACGGGGACAGCCTTTTCTATAGTATGGGTAAAATTTCCATAAGAATATATGCCATACTGAAGCTTATCGTACCCTGAATAAGCTTTGATACAAAATATCTGCCTATGGGAATATCCGTAAGAGATATATAGCCTATGCTCTGGCTTTGTATGGAAAGGCCGCCAAAGGCAATGATACCGCTTATTATACTTATATTAAGCTGTGTTATATCTGTAAGAGAGCTGCATCCGTTTGTTATCTCAAGCAGACCGTACACTATGCCCGATAATACAGGAGACAGTCGTATATCAAGAAGAGCAGTGATATTTGTTATCATAGCGCATATTATTGAAAAAAGCACTATATAGCCGCCTATGACGGTTATGGAGGATATGCTTGTCATAAGGCTCTCGCGCATATTGTCCCACAGCGATATGTATTTATATGTACCGATACTCAGATGTCTTGCCTTGGGCTTAGGTGTTATAAGCGCCATTGCAAGGGCTGACATATAGTGTACAGCCAGAAGGAAATACCCTATATCCTTATTATGCAGAAAGCCTATCCCCACCGTGCCTATTATAAACAGCGGACCCGAATTATTGCAGAAGGAAATGAGATACTGCGCCTCGCCTTTAGATATTTTGTTTTCATTATAGAGGTCGCACACTATCTTGGCGCCTATGGGATAGCCCGAAAGCAGGCCGCTCACTATGGCAAAGGTGCCATAGCCCCTTATCTTAAATGCCCTTCCCGTTACAGGCGAAAGTATCTTGGACAAAATAAGAGGAAAAGGCGTCTGCTTAAGGAAATTTATGCCCAGCATAAAGGGAAAAAGAGACGGCAAAGCATATTTATACCACAGAATAAGCCCGTTTGAGGCAGATGTCATAATATTTTTCGGAAATATTAATATAATTAGATTGAAAATTACTGCAAATATTGTTATAATAACTATATATATGTTCATTTTTGAAAAATACCCTATATTTAGTTATTATATAATATGATAGATATTACAGTTTTATGAGGAGGCAGTATTGTGTCCGGCAATAAGAATAAAAAGAAGAATACACAAAAATACAATACTGCCGAAAGTCCTCAGCGCAGCTATCAGCGAAGCGGCAGCACAACTCTTGACGCCATAAGAAGGACCTCAGGCTACAGCTACGGTTCTCAGTCCAACCCAGGCAGGTATTCATCTCAAAGCAGCACGGGAAGATACGCCTCTCAGAGCAGTACGGGAAGATATACCTCCTATAGCGGTGCAGTCGGCGGACAGGCAAAAAACGGCAGACCTCAGAAAAAAAACAATAAAAGCAGGAAAGCAAACAAGCACAGAACAACAAGCACTGCCCTTTCCACAAAGAAGAATGACAGCATTTACTCAGGCTATTCCGGAATGAAGAATTTCGGCACCTACACACCGCCCGACACAAATGTCAGGATAAGAGACGGCAAGCGTATCGTCAACACAAGCAAGGGCAAGGCAAGAAGAAACAGAATGGCATTTCCTATATTTGTAACTCTGTTTGTGCTGTGCTTCATATATATAATAGGCTGTACGTATAACTTCCTTACCAAAAAAATGGTAAATTATGACGTACTTTCCTACGGCACCATAGATACTCCCAAGTCTGCTCAGGGTATTATAATAAGAAACGAAAAGGTGTATAATACAAATGCCGCAGGCGTTATTACATATGACGTTGCAGACAATGAAAGAGTCAAGAAGGACACTGTGGTATGCAGCATAAAGGATGAGGCTACAGTAGCCCGTATGGAGGCGGCTCTCGACGATATAAATGAGGATATCATGCAGCTGCAGACCGAAAGAGAGGATATCTCCATTTATTCCGATGACGTTATAAAAAGCAACAATGAAATAAAGAATATAATAGACAACTCAGCTATGGACTATGCCTCTATGAATATAGGCAAGGTATATGAGCTTAAAAGCAATATACAAAAACAGCTCGATACCAGAAATCAGCTTCTGCTTTCAGAAAGCAAGGGCGCTCTGGGCGACCTTGTTTCACAGAAAAACGAACAGGAGGAGCTTCTTAACTCAAATATAAGCAAAATAGCCGTTGACGAAAGCGGTATAGTTTCCTATTACATAGACGGTATGGAGGACAAGCTCAATACAGACACTATGCTCACTCTTTCAAAGAGCGACACAACTGCCTCTGTTTCTCCGGAGAACAGCTTCAAGACCAGTGTAAGGTCAGGCACTCCTGCTTTCAGGCTGGTTACATCCAATGTATGGTACATAGCCGCCTATATAGACAGCAGCTATATTTCCGAATGGGAAAAGGGAGATACCAATCATACCATATATGCAAAGGACTCCTCAGGCAAAAAGCATACCCTCGACTGTACAGTTGATGATATATCCGGAGATGCCAAGTCAAAGGAAAAATATGTCATACTCCGTATAACTAAGGATATGCCCGATTTTATAGATATGCGAAATATCACCTTTGATATAGAAAATACGGACAGGGGTTTCAAAATACCTAATTCAGCCATTGCTGAGGAAACTCTTCTGAGAATACCTGCGGATTATATAGACGACGCAAGCAATGTGTACAAAGTAACGGGAGAAACTGTTACGGCTGTTCCCGTTACCGTATCCGGTACAAATGAAGAAACGAAGGAATCCTATATTCCTGTTCAGTTAGGCGTTATAAATGTAGGCGACACCATTAAAAAGCCTGCTTCCGACGATACCTTTGCCATAGCAGACGTACTCAATACCAAGGGCATATATGTTGTGAACACGGGAATAGCGGAGTTCAGGACTATCAATATGACTAACTCCATAAGCAATAATACTCATACCATACTCGACCCTTCCGTAAATACAAACATATATGTATATGACAGAATACTTACAGATATAAAGAATGTTCAGAAGGAAGACAAGGTCTACGAATAGAGGGATATAATATATGGGAATAAAGGAAAATCTTGATATCATTGAAGGTAATATTTCCTCTGCTGCCCAGAAAAGCGGACGCAGGCGGGAAGATGTACTTTTGCTTGCCGTCAGCAAGACTGTGGATATTGCCCGCATGGAGGAGGCAAAGGCTCTCGGCCTTATTGATATGGGGGAGAACAAGCCCCAGGAAATAAACCGCAAGTTCTATGAAATAGAGGGCATAAGGTGGCACCAGATAGGACATCTGCAGACAAACAAGGTGAAATACGTCATAGACAAGGTATGCCTTATACACTCTGTGGACAGTCTTAAGCTGGCTGAGGAAATAAACAAAAGAGCAGCCGCCAAAGAAATAACTATGGATATACTCATAGAGGTCAATATAAGCGGCGAAGAGGCAAAGCACGGAATACACCCCGATGAGGCAGAAAACCTTGCGTTGCAGATAAGCAGGCTGCCTAATGTAAGGGTAAAGGGACTTATGACTGTAGCCCCCTTTGTGGACGATCCTGAGGACAACAGGAAGTACTTCAGACAGATGAAAAAATTATTTGTTGACATTGAAAGCAAAAACTATGATAATATAGATATGGAATACCTGTCCATAGGTATGACAAATGACTATATAGTTGCTGTAGAAGAAGGTGCCAATATAGTGCGTATAGGCACAGGGCTCTTCGGTGCAAGAGATTACACTGTATAATAATTATAAATGGGAGGACATTTAAAATGGCAGAATGGTTTGATAAGTTAAAGAACGCAGTTATGGGCGAGCCCGACGACTACGAAGAGGATTATGATGAGTATGATGATTACGACGATTATGAAGAGGCTGAGGAAAGCAGTAAGGTAAGAGACCTTATCTCCTTCAGGAATTTCGGAAAGAAAAAGTCTGAAAGCTCATATTCTCCTTTCAGGAGTCAGGGAGCAGCCTCAAGAGGCTATGCGGGAAACGTAGTCAGCATAAATACCAATGTAAATATGCAGGTAGTCGTTTCTCAGCCTACTACTCTTGAGGAGGCAAGCATTGCCTGTGAGGACCTTAAGGACAAGAAGATCGTTCTTGTAAATCTTGAAAAGCTTGGCAAGGATGAGGCTCAGAGAATAACCGACTTTTTCAGCGGCGCATGCTATGCTCTTGACGGTTCTATACAGCCTGTATCCAACAGAATATTTATTATAGGACCTGAGTATGTTAATATTACAGGTCAGTTCAAGGAAGAGCTTGCGGCAAGCGGAATAAAGCTGCCTAATTCTTCTATATGGAACAAATAATCGGGAAAGAGAGATAATGATATGGAACAAATAGGGTTAATACTTATTATGGCGCTTGGAGTATTTTACGATCTGCTCTCATTTGCCATACTTATAAAATGTATATTGTCATGGTTCCCCATAAATCATAACAATATTATTTGCCGTATAATAGACGCTCTTACAGAGCCTATATTGGGTCCTATAAGACGTATGATGCAGCGCTCACCTTTGGGCGGCGGAATGATGATAGATTTCTCGCCTGTAATTGCCTATATCCTTATGTCTATTGTTTATTCAATATTAAGACAGGCAATATACGCCATATTCCTATGATAAGCAGGGAAAGGCTTCTTAAAGCGGCTGAAAGCGAAGAAGAAAGACTTCTTATGTCAAAGGCTCTGGACAGGGCAAACACAGCTATAAAGACCTTTTCACCTGAGTTTACAATGTTTATGGACCCATATAAAGCTCACAGCATGCTCGATGCCTTTAGCTATGAAAGAGATGTAAAGGCAATGGCATGGGGCGGATATGATGAGGCGGAAAGGCTTAAAATTGGCTTTTTTCCCGAATTTACAGAATGTGACACTGCCCTCTTCCCCATTACTTCCGTGAGGATAAGCTATAATCCGAATTTTTCAAGAAAACTTACTCACAGGGATTTCTTAGGCTCGGTACTGGGCTTGGGCATCACAAGGGAGAAAACGGGAGATATCATACTTGACGAGGGACAAGCTGTAATATTTGCAGACAAGGATATTGCAGACTATATAGCCGTCAATCTGGAAAGGGTGGCGCATACAAAGGTCCGTACCAATATACTTGATGGCTTTACACCCAAGCCAAGGGATGCAGCCGAAAAAAAGCTGACAGTGGCAAGCCTTAGACTTGATGCCGTTATAAGCAATGCTCTTAATATATCAAGAGGCAGGGCGGCAGAGCTTATAAAGGGTGAAAAAGCATACATCAACTGGAAAAGCGAGACCTCTGTATCAAAGGCTGTTGCCGAAGGCGATATCATAACGCTGAGAGGCTATGGCAGAGTAAAGATAAGGGAGATAATGGGAACTACTAAAAAGGACAGGATATTATTAAGGCTTATTATTTATAAATAAAGTATAAATCAACTTCGGGAGGTAATAATTATGTTGACACCGGTAGATATTGAGACTGTTGAATTTAAAAAGGCGACCTTTGGCTATTCACGTGAGGATGTAGATACATTCCTCGACAGAGTAATAGTGGAATTTGAAAAGCTTTATAAGGACAATGCAAAGCTCCAGGACAAGATAAGCGCTATGGAGGATGCCCTCAAATACTATAAGGGACTTGAGGACACTATAAAGGACTCTATAGTTACTGCAGAGAAGAATGCAGAAGAGTCCAAGAAAAATGCCAGCATTTCCGCTCAGCAGATAATAACCGCAGCGGAACAACAGGCACAGCAGATCTTACAGGATGCCAATACACAGCTTTCTGTACTTAAGTCTCAGATAGTGAGTACTAGGGCGGAATATGCCAGAATAAAGGGTACGCTCAGAAGTCTTCTTGAAAATCAGATACAGGTCCTTGAGGCAAACGAGGCTGAATTTATAGACAGCGAGGCTGCCGCAGCCGTAGAGGACAATACAGCTAAAGAGGATTAATATGAAAATATTAAGCGTAGACACAGGAATAAAGCAATACCCCATATACATAGACTCAAGCTTTGACGCTCTTGTATCTGCCTTTGAAAAGGCAGGTATCTCAGGCAGAAGGGTGTGCATAGTTACAGATACAAATGTTGCGCCCCTCTATGCAAATAAGGTAAAAGAGCTTCTGTCAGATATATGCAGCAACATAAGTATATGTGTGTTCTCTGCAGGTGAGAACAGCAAAAATCTCAGTACTATATCTGAGTTCTACAAATTCTTTATAGAACATCACCTTGACAGAAGGTCTGTACTCGTTGCCCTTGGCGGCGGTGTTGTTGGCGATATGTGCGGCTTTGCGGCTGCCACATATATGAGGGGTATTCCCTTTGTGCAGATACCTACAACTCTTCTTTCTCAGGTAGACAGCAGTGTCGGCGGCAAAACAGGTGTCGACTTTATGGGCAATAAAAATATGGTGGGCGCTTTCTATCAGCCCGAGCTTGTGTTTATAAATACAGATACACTTAATACCCTGCCCTACAGAGAGGTTGCCGCAGGTCTTGCAGAATCGGTAAAGCACGGCTATATACAGGATACAGACTACCTTCGGTTTTTCCTTGACAACAGGGATGCCGTGAAAGAGCTTGACCCCGATGCCATAGCTCAGGTAGTGTACGGCTCCTGCAAAATAAAGGCAAATGTAGTAAGTCAGGACGAAAAGGAAACGGGCTTAAGAGAAATACTTAACTTTGGCCATACCTTTGGTCATGCCATAGAAACGCTTTCGGACTTCAATATGCTTCACGGCGAATGTGTTGCAGTAGGTATGGTCGCCGCTCTTTATCTCTCTATGAAAAGAGGCGCCGTATCTGAAAGCGACGTAGAGCAGGCTAAAGAATTGCTGAAATACTTCGGACTGCCCGTTGCTGTGGAGAATTTCAGCGCTGAGGATATATATGCTCAGATGTTTAATGATAAAAAGACTAAAAACGGCGTTATAAATATTACCGCCCTCAGGTCTATGGGCAATGCCTATACCGAAAAGGGCTGTTCCGAAAGGGAGATAAAGGACGCTATAGGATATATATTAAAAATTTAATGCAAGAGGTTGAAAAATGTATATTTTACCTGTAATAGTTTTTCTGGTATTGGTAGCGGCAGATCAGATAATAAAGCTTGTGACTGTTGCAAGGCTTATGCCTGTTGAAAATATAGACATTATAGATAACTTTTTCAGCCTGACCTATGTTGAAAATAAAGGAGCTGCCTTCGGCTTCCTTCAGGGGGCTAAGTGGCTCTTTATTATTTTGACAGTTGTTATATGTATATTCTGCGCAGTGTACTATGTCAGGCTCAGAAGAGAAAACAAGAATATATGGACAAGAGCGGCTATTGTGCTTATATGCTCAGGTGCTGTCGGCAATCTTGCAGACAGGCTTTTAAGAGGCTATGTTGTGGATATGTTCAACTTCTATATATTCGGCTGGGATTTTCCCGTGTTCAACTTTGCGGACATATGCGTATGCATAGGCGCCTTTCTCCTTGCGGCAGGCGCTTTGTTCCTTGACAGGGAGGAATAGAAATGGATATATACACTGCTGAAGCTCAGGATGCAAACAGAAGGATAGACCATTTTCTCAACGATGAAATAGAGGATGTATCGCGCTCTGCCCTGCATAAGCTTATAGAAAAGGGAAACGTCACCGTCAATAAAAAGACTGTGAACAAAAGCTATAGGCTTAAAACAGGCGATGTAATAGAGGTGGATATGCCGCAGCCCGAGGCAGTGGAGATAGCGGCGGAAAACATACCTCTTGATATACTCTACGAGGATAATGACCTTATAGTTGTGAACAAATCCCAGAATATGGTAGTACACCCTGCGCCGGGGCATTATACAGGCACCCTTGTAAATGCTCTTATGTATCACTGCGGCAATGAGCTTTCAGGCATAAACGGTGAATTGAGACCGGGTATAGTACACAGAATAGACAAGGATACAAGCGGTGTGCTTGTAATAGCGAAATCGGATATTGCCCACAGAGGTCTGAGTACTCAGCTGGCAGAGCATTCGATGAAAAGGATATACAATGCAGTTGTATACAACGGCTTTGATGAAGACGAGGGTACCGTTTCCACTAACATAGGACGTTCTCAGAAGGACAGGAAGAAAATGGCTGTAGTAAAGGACGGCAGAAATGCCGTCACCCATTACAAGGTGCTTGAAAGACTTGGGAAATTCACACTTGTGGAGCTTAGGCTGGAAACGGGAAGAACACATCAGATAAGAGTCCATATGTCACACATAGGACATCCCCTTTTAGGCGACCCTGTATATGGACCTAAAAAGCAGGCATTTTCTGCAGCGGGACAAATACTCCATGCAAAGGTTTTGGGCTTTGTACACCCCGTTACGGGAGAATATATGGAGTTTGAAACAGCACTGCCCCCGTATTTTACAAGGATATTGGATATTTTAAGACAGTAGGTGAGCCTATGGCAAAAAGCAAGGATATGTACGATATGCAGCGGTTCAGCGACCCATGTGACGATACTCGCACCGAAACCCAGATAATATGGGAGGAAGGCATCGACAAAAAGGGTTCTTTTCGCTATATATGGGAGAGTAACTTCGGCAGAATGGATTTTTTCAAATTTGGCAAGAAGGCTGCCTCCTTTTTTATGCTTATGCTCTTCTGGACATCACTTCACTTTATAGTGCCTGATATCACTGTCAGAAAAATATTGCAGACAATGGCTGTTACTGTTATAAATGCAGTAAGCATATGGTATTACAGACAGACCGTTGATAAAAGATTTACTCCCCTTAATATCCTATATATCATACTGTGCATACCCTTTTCGCTTCTCCTGTATAAATATATGGATTTTATATTCTATTATTTCGGCTACAATATCTTTATGAGCCTTTACTTCTATCTCTACTATATGAATAAGGCCGCAGCCTTTGTTGTAAGGCTCTGCGTTTCCCTTGCAGTACTTTATGTTATGCGTCACTCCCTCAGAGAAGGTATGGCAGATAAAATAAATGTAATTACGGCATTTATCTCTGTAGCTTTAGGCGTAGTATACGGTATAATAGGCTCAGAAAGTGTACTTCTCTATCATATCTGCATTATATCGGCAATGCTTACGACAACCGCAGCTATACTTATATACCCAAAGACCAAAGAACCCTTTGTCAGAAATATTATTTTAATTTTCTCCTTCGTTTCTCTTATGGAAGTAATGGGCAGATATGCCGAGACAATAGGTATTATGGCTGATTATATTGAGAATGGAATACCGATGTAATTTTTTGTTTATCTTATTAAATAATAAGATAAATATGCTTTTTGCTTTAAAAAGCATAAGAAATTTTATTTACTTTTTTTGAAAAAAAGTAACAAAAAACATGGGAACCTTCCGATGGTTCCCATACCCTCCGAACGGCTTTTGGGGCACAAAGTTATATCATTCCATAATTACTGACCCCAAAAGAGGCAAAACTCCCGCTTTAGCCACGCTGCGGCTGCGGGAGGGAAAATTCATATGAAAAGTTACCTATAAAACAGGAAACCGCAGGTATCCCCCTACGACCATAGGTTACAAAAAACTTGAATTATCAGTGTGAACAGCTTGCAAAAAAGCGTCGCAGACTTTAATCCGCAGGACGAGCTTTGCCCGTCCGAGGAAAAAATTTGAGCTTAGAAAGCCATAAATTGGCTTTCGTAAAGCTCAATATTTTTATACCCGAATATCTGCAAGAAATGTCGTAAGGCATTTCTTGCAAGCGTGTCGATTTTATCGATACGCTAAAAGGCAGCTAACGCTGCCTTTTTTACAACACTTTATCCAGGAAATTCTTAAGTCTTTCGCTTTTAGGATTGTCAAAAAACTCATCCGGAGTATTTTCCTCAAGAATTTTGCCATTTTCCATAAATATAACTCTGGAGCCTACCTCTCTGGCAAAGCCCATTTCGTGAGTTACAACGACCATTGTCATATTTTCCCGCGCAAGGCTTTTCATAACATCTAAAACCTCGCCTACCATTTCGGGGTCAAGGGCTGATGTAGGCTCGTCAAAAAGCATAACATCAGGCTCCATACAGAGGGCTCTTACTATAGCTATTCTCTGTTTCTGACCGCCTGAAAGCTGATTGGGGTAGCTGTTTGCCCTGTCTGCAAGCCCTACTCTCTCCAAAAGCTCCATAGCCTTTTTCTCAGCCTCTTCCTTACTCTTCTTAAGAAGCTTCATAGGACCTATTGTAAGGTTACGCATAATTGTCATATGAGGGAAGAGGTTAAACTGCTGGAATACCATACCCATTTTTCTTCTGTGCTTATTCAGATTGTTCTTGGGGTCTGTAATATCCACGCCTTCAAAATAAATATGTCCGTCTGTAGGCACCTCAAGGAGATTAAGACATCTCAGAAATGTAGACTTTCCTGAGCCTGAGGGTCCTATTACAACTACTACCTCGCCATTGTATATATTATTGTTTACATTGTCAAGGGCAAGAACTGCGTTTCCGAAGTCCTTTGTCAGATTTTCAACCTTAATAAGGGGTTCATTACCTTTCACCGGAATTCAGCCTCCTTTCAAGACGCGCAGAAAAGTTTCTCAGTATAGAAACGATCACAAAGTATATAAGTGCTGCCGCAATAAGCGGGAAGAATGCGCTGTAGGTACGGCTCTTGATAAGAAGTGCCGCTGCAAGAAGGTCCTGGAGGGCAACCATACTTGCTACAGAGGTTTCCTTTAAAAGCACTACTAACTCGTTGCAAAGAGCAGGAAGAGCACTCCTGAGTGCCTGTGGTATCACTACATATATCATTGTAGGTATATAGCCAAAGCCAAGGCTTCTGCCTGCCTCCATCTGACCCTTGTCTACACCGTTTATACCGCCTCTTATAATTTCTGCTACATATGCGCTGGAGTTTATGGTAAAGCCCAGTGTGGCAACACCTACCTTATTGGTGGAATCTGCCAGTATTACAAAGTATATTATCATTATCTGAACAATTGTAGGTGTACCCTGTATAATGTTAAGATAAAGCTTGCATATGGCATTAAGTATGCCAAGTATAAACCTGCCTGCCTTTTGTGAAACGCTTTGCTTAGGAGTGTCTACCCTCTTGTCATAGGTTACTCTGATAACAGCTATTATAAGTCCCAGTAAAAGACCGAATATAAATGCAAAAACAGTAAGCCTTATTGTTATACCAAGACCTTTAAGCAGCCATGACCACCTGTTGTCAACTATAAAGTTGTTATACAGCTCCGTTACAAACCATTTGGCCTTGTCGTCGGATACAAATATATTTGCTATATTGTAAATTAATTCTCCCATAGTCTTTTCCTCAAAATAAGGGTGTGTATGATACACACCCTTGTGTTTAAATTATTCTGCGTTTAAGTACTTGTCTAATATAGC
This sequence comes from uncultured Clostridia bacterium, assembly GCA_947589665.1. GTDB lineage: Bacteria > Bacillota > Clostridia > Lachnospirales > CAG-274 > CANPXH01. Next base: position 20,355 of record CANQBJ010000010.1, on the reverse strand, counting down.
CTGAAGCTCACCGTTGTCCTTCATTTCCTTAAGAGCGCCGTTTATTGCCTCTAAAAGAGCTTCGTTGTCCTTTGATACAGCTATTGCATACTGCTCGGAAGTCAGGTTCTCGTCAAGCTTAACAAGTCCCTCTGAATTTTCAACAAGCTTCTTTGCAGGCTCGTTGTCGATTACAACTGCATCGATCTTGTCTGTAAGAAGTGACTGAGCCGCATCGGGACCGTTTGCAAATCTCTCAACGCTTGCAGGAGCTACTCCATTAGCCTCGTCGGAAACATACTCATCACCTGTAGTACCTCTCTGTACGCCTATTACCTTATCTTTTAAGTCGGCAGCGGACTTGATGTCTGAGCCTTCCTTAACTATAATAGCCTGGCCTGCTTCTACATATGTATCTGAGAAATTGACATTGTTAAGTCTTTCCTCGCTTACTGTCATACCTGCAAGACCGATATCTACCTTACCTGTCTGAACAGAAGGGATAATAGCGTCAAAGTCCATATTCTCAACCTGAGCTTCAAGACCCAGCTTAGCGGCAATAGCGTCAGCTATCTCAGCATCAATACCGATGACCTCGTCGCCCTCCATATACTCATAAGGCTCAAATGCAGCATTTGTACCCCATATAAGCTTACCCTCTGTACCTGTGAGAGCAGCAGCTGCCTCAGTATCGGGAGTTTCAGCGCTTTCCTCTGGCGCAGCAGAACCGCCGCAGCCGACGATACCAAGCATCATAATACCTGCTAAAGCTATAGATAATAATTTCTTCATTTTATTTCCTCCTTAATAAATAATTATACATATATAATACATAAATTTAAGCAAAAAGTCAATATAAATGAATAAAAATACTGCCTACTACATCTATATACATATAGTATCATTTTCAAACAACCGATTTTCGGGGGTCCAGGACCCCCGAAAATCTTGCTAATAGATTCTCTTTTCAAGCTCGCATATAAGTATAGGCACGAAGCTCATAGCCATTACGATGGACCACTGTCCGGGGCTTAAGGCAGCAGTTCTGAATATATTGCCCAGTATATCTATTTCCACAACGCACCACTGCATAGCTATACCTATTAAAAGCGCTCCTATAAGATACATATTTTCAAATATATTTATGCTGAGCAGAGAATGTCTGCTTCGCATATTAAAAGCATGGAAAAGCTGTGATATGCTCAATACGCAAAAGCACATTGTCCTGCCTGTGTCCGTACTTAAATAAAGCACCTTGCCTATGGCAAAGGCAACAAGGGCAAGAGCGCCTATCATACAGCCCTCAAGCGCTATTCTCTGCCACATATTTTTCATATCCTCTTTTGAATACATAATATCCTTGTCCCATATGTCCACACCAAGAGCCACGGCAGGCATACTGTCTGTCACAAGATTTACCCACAAAAGCTGTATAGGGAGCAGCGGTACGGGAAAGCCCATTATGACCGAAAGAAAAATAACAAGTATTTCGCCTATATTGGATGAAAGCAGGAAGTGTATTACCTTAAGGATGTTTTCATATATACCCTTGCCCTCCTCAACAGCCTTTACAATAGTGTTGAAATTGTCATCGGCAAGCACTATGTCCGCCGCCTGTCTTGCTACCTCCGTACCGTTCCTGCCCATGGCGCAGCCTATATCCGCAAGCTTTATAGAAGGCGCGTCATTTATGCCGTCACCTGCAAAGGCAACTATATTCCCTTTTTTCTTAAGGCTATCCACTATCCTGTATTTATGCTGAGGAGTTACCCTTGCAAATATATTGCAGCTGTCAACGGCATTTTCAAACTCACTGTCTGTCATTTCCTCTATTTCGTTTCCCGTTACCGTATCCGATACTATGCCTATGCTCTCTGCCACAGCCCTTGCGGTAACAGGACTGTCGCCTGTTATCATAACAGTCCTTATGCCTGCCCTTTTGCACATCTCAACAGACCTTTCCACGCCCTGTCTGGGATTGTCCCTAAGCGCCACAAGTCCGCAGTATATAAAATTTTTTTCCTCCTTTACAACGGCGGAGCTTTTTCTCACGGCAACGGCAAGCACTCTTAAGCCCTTCTGAGCAAGAGAATTGTTTTTTTCAATTATTCTGTTAAGTGTAAGCCTGTCCAGTTTTTTTACTATGCCTCGCTCTTGCATATATGCCGAACAGCCCTTAAGCACCTCCTCACAGGCGCCCTTTGTTATTGCCGCAAAATCGGAGCCGTATTTATGTACGGTAGTCATTTTCCTGCGTTCCGAAGAAAAGGGCAGCTCATATACTCTCGGCATAGTATACTCCAGCTTCTCCTTGTCTATGCCCTGCTCCCTACCGCCAAGTACTATGCCCTGCTCCGTTGCCTCTCCTCTTTCGCCGTCTGCATCACAGCAAAGGCAGGCAAGAGTCAGTATATCCTCCTTGTCATAGCCTGCTACCTCGGTAAGCGTCATTTTGTTCTCGGTAATTGTGCCTGTCTTGTCGCTGCATATCACATCGGCATTTCCAAGAGCCTCAACTGCCGAAAGTCTCTTTACTATAGCGTTGTTTCTTGCCATAGTCTGCACACCGATGGCAAGCACTATGGTCACAACTGCCGTAAGTCCCTCTGGGATAGCCGCTACCGCAAGGCTTACCGCCGTCATAAACATGGAAAACACCGATAAGCCTCTCAGCACACCTATAACAAATATTGCAAAGCATATGCCCAGAGCGCCTATACCCAGTATCCTGCCAAGCTCGGAGAGCTTTTTCTGCAAAGGTGTTTCTTCTCTGTCGTCTGTAAGCATTGATGCTATTTTGCCTATTTCCGTATTCTGCCCTGTTGCCGTAACAAGGGCTGTACATCTGCCCTGCACTATACTTGTACCCATATAGAGCATATTGCTCCTTTCGGCAAGGACAGTATTTACGGCAACGGCCTTTTCAGACTTGTCTGCACCCTCTGTTTCGCCTGTAAGAGCAGATTCATTTGCCTTAAGCGCCATACATTCAACTATCCTGCAGTCGGCAGGCACTATATCTCCCGCCTCAAGTCTTACGATATCCCCAGGCACAAGATATTTTGCATTTATGACCGCTCCCTCGCCTTCTCTCATAACAACGGCGCAGGGTTCTGTTATTTTCTTTAAAGCGTCTATGGCCTTGTCCGCCCTACATTCCTGTATTACGCCTATAATACCGTTGAAAAGCACTATAACTATTATTACAATGCTGTCTATAAAGTCATTTCCTCCCGAATAAAGCTCTGCCAGACAGCTTATGACCGCCGCCGCAATAAGCACAAGGACCATAAAATCCTTGAACTGCATTATAAATTTATACAGCACCGACCTTTTTTTAGCCTCTGCAAGAGCATTATATCCGTATTTTTCAAGCCGTTTTTCTGCCTCCTTAGTTTCAAGTCCGTTATTTATGCTTGTCCCAAGCTGTCCTGCCGCCGCCTTGAAATCCATACTGTGATATTCCATATAAGCACCTCCTTTTAAAAATATATACCTTGACAGGCACAAATATGACTATACATCATAGTTTAAAAATGAGGTGAGCTTATGGCTGAAATATTGATATTGTCACTTATACTGTCCATAGATGCCCTTTCCTTCGGCATAACATTTGGCATAAGAGGTATAAAAATACCTTTGAAAGCCTTTTTCACACTGTCTGTTATAGGTCTGGGAGCAATAGCGCTTTCAATAGGCGCAGGCAATTTACTTAAGGATATTATACCGTACTGCAATATAGCGGGAGCCCTTCTTCTCATAGGCATAGGCATATGGATATGTGCCGACAAGAAAAAAGAGGATATGAACATCCATGAAATGCTGGAAAATCCTGAGCTCAGCGATATAAACAGATCCGGAGTCATAGAAACTCCCGAGGCAATAGTAATAGGTATAACTCTGTCCCTTGATTCCTCCGCCGCTGCCGTAAGTACATCTATGGCAGGCATAAGCTGCTGTGTACTGCCCTTAAGCGTAATGACTGCGCAGCTTATATTTCTGCTGCTGGGCATAGCCCTGGGCAAAAAAATAAGACCCGATATCAACTGCAAATATATTGCAGTAATATCAGGTCTTGCCGTAGTATTGATAGGACTGTACAGACTTAAGCCAATATTCTGTTAATCCGTATTGACTGCCGCCTCTGACGTAACATTGTCCTTGTGCGGCTTTATATCTTCGTCTATTTTGTCCTCCGTAGTCTGTTCCGGCTCATCCTCACTCCTGAAAATATCCCAGAAGCTGTCGCCCTCATCGGGTATCTCTTCCGTTGAAACCTCAGGAACATTTGTAGTTTCCGCAGCCTTCTTTATTGATATAGTCTCTATGGCTATTACCACAACGGAGAATATCATTAAAAGTACAATGGCGGCAATAAGCGTCTTGAACCAGAATTTCTTTTTGGTATAGAAATCTACAGGCGGCTTTTCAGCTTTCTTGACTCTTTCCCAACGTCTTGCAGTATCCTTGTTTTTAAGCTGGGAATAAAATTCCTGTACTGTAGCTGTTCTGTTGTTCGCCTTGATATTAAGGGCATTCATAATGGCATTCTCCATGCCCTGTCTTATTTTTATGCCAAGTATAGAGGGCGGTATAAGAGTATCCTGTTTCTCTCTTTCAAGAGCGGATACAGGTATCTCCCCTGTAAGCATTTCATAATACACAGCGGCTATGGAGTATACATCTGCCGCTATGGTGAGCCTTGCGCCAAGAGAATACTGCTCGACAGGAGAATAACCCTCATTTGTATAAACAGGTATTATTCTGGACATAAAGCCGCAAAAGGCAAAGTCCGTGATCACAACAGAGTTGTCCTCTTTTACAATGATCGTTTCGGGACAGAGATTGCCGTGTATTATGCCTGCATCGTGTATAGGCGCAATTATCCTTATAATATTTACAAGTATATTATTTCTGTGACTTCTTATATATTCATAGTCGTTGTCTATAAGCTCTGCTAGGGTCCTGCCGTTCTTTATAACGCATCTGACGGCATAACAGGTATTGTTTTCCTCAAAGCTGTCTATTATATCTATGTTTTTGAAGCCCTGAAGATCCCTGCACTCGTCTGAAAAGGCGGAAAGTCCCGCATAATACTTATCTGCCTGATCTCCGCTCTTAGTCAGTACCCTTGCGCCGTCCTTTTCTCTGCCTGAGAGATTGACGGGCAGATACTCATCTATAAGCACCTTTTCCTCTTTATCATTATCCCATGCCGCATAGGTAACGAATATACTGTTCTGATCAACAGAGCAGCCTGCCGTATATCTTCCGTTAAGAAGCGTACCGGGTATTAAATGCCTGCCGCTCAGAGGAGAGTCGGTATATTCCTTTCCGCAGTTAGGGCATACATCAAGCTTATTACTGTATTCCTTCATGCAATACATACATCTGCGCATAATATTTTCCTCCGATATATTTAAAAAACTGATTTGTCATTTATATCCGTTCATTATTTATACAAAAATGTGTAGTATGCTAAAGAGCTTTTTATTTGAACGAACATTATACATTATATTCCTATTTGATGTTAATTTCAACAGTAATTTTCCATATTTTATAATTATTTACGGAAATTTTATTGACTATATTGTATATAGCAGAGCGCAGCAATGTTCTATGCCAAGAGCAGCGCCCTGCTCGGCGGCAGCTTTACTTTATTTCCGCCCTAAGCTTGCGTATCTGAGCCTTTGCCGCCTTTGAAAATTTTGCTGAATAAATTTATATTAAAGGCGGATTTTTGCTTTTTTGCCAGTCTGTAGGTCATCCGTTTTTTTGTTCACATTTTGTTTACAATTAAATTTCTTAAATTTTCTTTACATTTTTATTAAAATATTATATAATATTTTCAAGAAAGGGATATGACAAAATCCTACAATTAATTTGCCAAACTCTATTATTCATATACAACTCTCCACGAAAAAAGACAGCTCTCTCCACGCTGTCTTTTTTCATTGATTATAACCCTTGTCCTCAAGGAGTTCTTCTCCCTCTATTGCTTCCCTTGCCAGTTGGTCGCAGCGCTCGTTTTCGGGATTGTCCGCATGACCCTTTACCCATACAAACTCTACATCGTGTATATCAAGTAATTCCAGAAGTCTTTCCCACAGGTCTGTATTAAGAGCCTTTTTCTTGTCGGACTTTATCCAGTTTTTCTTCTTCCAGCTGTATACCCAGCCCTTTGTAATAGAGTCCACCACATATTTGGAATCGCTGTAAAGGGTTACCTTGCAGGGCTCCTTAAGAGCCTCCAAGGCTCTTATCACGGCAAGGGTCTCCATTCTGTTGTTGGTGGTGACTGCATATCCGCAGCTTATTTCCTTTCTTGCGCCCTTATATAAAAGCACAATGCCATAGCCTCCCGCTCCGGGATTGCCTGAGCAGGCGCCGTCCGTATATATATCTATGCTCTTCATTTCTTTCTCCTTATTAGTGTCCGTGAGGTTTTGCTTCAATGTATTCGCGCTCGGTCTTAAGGTCGGCATAGAGAAGGTCTATAAACACTATTAAAAGTGGTATAAGCGCTCCCCATATTGCCCTGCCCTTGAAAAGTGTGCATAGGAATGCCGAAACAATACCGCCTATTACAAATACACCTATCATTTTTATATGTTCAAGAGCGCGTTCCATATTTTTGCCCTCTTTGCCTGTAATAGCCTTTGCAAGAGCAATGCCTGTCTGCCTTAAGTGGTTTGTGCAGAAGGTAGTTGCCATTGGTATGCCCTCTGCCTGCCTAAAGGTGTTGTACTGCATTGAGCAAATGAAATTTATGGCTACCTGTGATATCTGATGAGGCGCGCTTTCGGGCAGAAAACCCAGAAGTATGACTGCCGCTATCTCAATGAGTATAAGGAGTGTGTCCCACCTTATAAAATATTTTTTCTTGACGGGCTTAGGCAGTATCTCGGAAACTATGGCACCCAGAAGATAGGCACTCATAGGTATAAGGTAATAGATACCTCCTGTTATCTCGCCCTTGCCCAGCGCCATGGCAAAAAGCACAAAATTGGCAGTCTGAGCATTGCAGAATACTCCGCCTCTTACGGAATATGTATAGGCGCCGTAAAAGCCTGCTACAAGCATAAGTATCTTAAAAACACGGCTGCTTTCACATTCCAGATAGTTTTCATTATTTCCTGTCATTTTTCCACCTTACCCTATAAAAAGGCTTCTGCCTAAGCAAAAGCCCTTTTAATTTATTCACCGTATATACTTCTGACCTCGTCAAGGGCCTTATGTGTGCCTATATCATAGCATTCGCCGTTCATAACATAGGCATATACATCCTTTTTCTTGTGGAGCCACTGAATAAAATACCCCGGAGCGTCGGGACTGTTGCCCTCGGCAATATAATCCCCGAACATCTTTACAGTATCTCTTGTATACATATAGGTCGCAAAAGCCGCCTTGTCACTTTTGGGCTTAGCAGGTTTTTCTTCAAGATCAATGACCTTGCCCTTTTCATCCAAAAGCACAACACCAAGCTGCTTTATCATTTCTTTGTCGTCAAACTGCTTTACACAAACGCAGTCGGCATTTTTTGCCTTATAGAAATCATAATATTCCTTAAGGCTGTATGTAAAGAGATTATCTCCGGCAATTACCATAATATCATCGTCTATATTGCCCTGCTCTATTGTGTACTGAATATCTCCTATTGCCCCTCTTTTGTTTTCATCGGAATCAGTACCGTCATCAATGACTGCAATAGGCTTGGGATTTACCTTCTTCTCAGCCCAAAGTCTGAAATGCTCCGCAAATTTATGATTGCTTATGACATATATTTTATCAACGGCATCAATAGTATTGATCTCCTCGACAATATAGTCAATTATAGGCTTTCCGCCAACCTTCAGAAGAGGCTTTGGTGTATCCTTCGTAAGCGGGTAGAGCCTTGTAGCATAGCCTGCCACTAAAATTATAGCCTTCATTGTATTTTTCCTCCCTATTTGTAAATACAAAAAAATTATATCATATTCCATACGGATTTTCAATACAAATTTTTTTACCGTCAAGAACACAGGATCAGCTTATTTTATAGTTAAAAAGAGTTTCGATCATAAAGGCATTTCTGTGCCCTACAGGGCATATGAATTCCCTGTTATAAAGATATGACAGCGCTCCCTCCTCTGCCTTGAAAACAAGGCGGAAGCTGTGAAGAAACTGACTTTTAAGCCCGTATTTATCCCTGAAATATCTGTTTACACCGATGTCCCCATACTTTGTATCTCCTATTACGGGATGTCCTATGTGTTTCATAGATACTCTTATCTGATGACTTCTGCCTGTTTCAAGCTTTACCTCAAGCAGTGTGTACTCTCCATTGTCCGCAAGAGGTCTGTATTTTGTAAGAATATAGCTGCCCTCTCCCTTGTTATCGGTAATACTTACTGTATTGTCGTCCCTCTTGATGATATAGCCCTCTACGGCTCCCTCTTTACTTATAACTCCCTTTACAACAGTTATATAGTACTTGTCTGCAAGACGCTCTCTGAATATCCTGTTAAGCTCCTGCAGGGCGGCAAGATTTTTGCCTGCGGTGATCATACCGCTTGTATTTCTGTCAAGGCGGTTGCATATTGAAGGAGTAAAGGCAGCGTCGGTATCGTATTCGCCCTTTGAATACAGATAATACAATATACTGTCATTAAGCGTATTGTCCTTATTGCTTATATCGGAATGGACTATTACTCCCGCAGGCTTATTGCAAAGAAGTATGTTTTCGTCCTCGTACACAATATCAAAGCACCGCTCTGTCTTTTTTACCGTCCTTTCCTCCGTAAAGGACAGTATGGTAGCTTCGGACAGGAAAAGCCTTATACTATCGCCTGTATCAAGTATTTCGCTGCCCTCTGCCCTTCTGCCGTTTAGCTTTATATTCTTCTTCCTCAACATCTTATATATAAAGGACTTAGGCGCCTTATTCATATATTTAAGCAGGAATTTATCCAATCTTTGTTTTTTTTCCTTATCCGTTATATGTATTTCCCTCATAATATCCTCCCATTGACGGAAATATTATAATAGACATAGTATTTTTTGTCAATAGAAAAGGAGGCTATAGTAGAACAGCCTCCACAGATTGCCGAAAAAACAATATTGTGACAGTAAATACGAATTAAAATAAAGAACAGCTTGAAAAAGGCGTCGCAGACTTTAATCCGCAGGTTTGCAACCGCAAGAGAGTAATGCGGCTTGCTTTGCGAAGCAAAGTTGCTGAGGGAATTCACTTCCTCCGAGGCTGGTCATAACACTTCGTGTTATTGCTCGCCTATGCAACCAAAGGACAGGAACTTTACTTATATTTTGGCAAATGCCAAAATATAAGTAAACACGTCAGCACTTTCACTTTGTGAAAGCCAGCCTTCGGCTGTCCGATAAATCTTTCGGTGCAATGCTGGTTCCTACCATTGAATCGGAAAGATAAATCCGACAGGGCGTAAGCCCTGCTTTTACCGAAGGTAAAAGTTCTGATAGCTAACTGCAAGAAATGTCATAAGGCATTTCTTGCAAGCGTGTCAATGGCATTTATGGGTGCAGCCTTCACAGCCGCAGCCGCAGCCCTTGCCCCGTTTTTTATCCTTTATCATCTTTGCTATTATTGACACTACAATAATAAAAAGTATAGCTCCTACTATAAATGTCCCCATTTTACTACCTCATTTCTCAGTCAGCCAAAGCCGTTCTTTTAAATGTTGTGCTTTCCTTATAAGGTCTGAAAAGCAGATAAAGAATAGCCAGCAATACAATGCCTGCAATGATAGTACCCAAGCCAAATGCCCCCGTAGTAAAGAATGTGCCGAACTGATATACGCAAAGAGCAACAGCGTAAGCAAATACTGTCTGATAGCCTATTGCAAACAGAGTCCACCTGCCTGAGTTCATTTCCCTCTTTATAGCGCCTATCGCCGCAAAACACGGAGCGCAGAGAAGATTGAATACAAGGAAGGCATAAGCCGCCACGGGAGTATATGCGCCTGCAAGCTCGCCCCATATCTCAGAACCGTCCTCGGCAACCTCGGCAAAGCCGTAAAGTATACCGAAAGTACCTACAACATTTTCCTTAGCCACAAGTCCCGTAATGGCGGCAACGGCAGCCTTCCAGTCGCCAAAGCCCAAAGGAGTGAATACCCATGCAAATGTCCTGCCTATGGCAGCAAGTATACCGTCGCTTAAGTCGTCGACCATACCAAAGCCGTTTTCCGTAAAGCCAAAGCTTGATGTGAACCATACGAAAATAGTTGAAAGAAGTATTATAGTGCCTGCCTTCTTTATAAATGACCAGCCTCTTTCCCACATACTTCTCAGTACATTTGACACTGTAGGCATATGGTAGGCGGGAAGCTCCATAACAAAGGGAGCAGGGTCTCCCGCAAACATCCTTGTCTTCTTAAGAATGATACCTGATATAACTATTGCTCCTATGCCTACAAAGTATGCACTTGGGGCTACCCACCATGCGCCGCCGAAAAGTGCGCCTGCTATAAGGGCTATGATAGGCAGCTTGGCGCCGCAGGGAATAAAGGTAGTAGTCATAATAGTCATTTTCCTATCCCTGTCGTTTTCAATTGTCCTGGATGCCATAACACCCGGAACACCGCAGCCCGTACCTATAAGCATTGGTATGAAGGACTTGCCTGAAAGACCAAAGCGTCTGAATATCCTGTCCATAATAAATGCGACCCTTGCCATATATCCGCAGGACTCCAGGAAGGCAAGGAATATAAAGAGTATAAGCATCTGAGGAACAAAGCCCAGTACAGCGCCTACACCTGCTACGATACCGTCAAGTATAAGGCTCTTAAGCCATTCAGCACAGCCTATAGCGTCAAGACCTGCCTCTATTATTCCGGGTATACCCGGTATCCATATGCCGAAATCTGCGTTGTCGGGCTCTTCAACAGACTCTGCCTCGGCAACAGCCTCATCGGTTATTTCTACGGTCTCGGCAATATTGCCCTCTTCATCTTCAATATATGCAGAGTTCTCTCCAGCCTCTGCCGCTTCAAGTATAATGCCGGCTCTTTCGAAATTGGCAGCAGCCTCGTCATAGTCGCTTCTGCCAATTCCGCATAGATACCAGCCATCTCCAAATACACCGTCATTAGCCCAGTCTGTGGCAATAGTACCTACCGTTGTGACCGAAACATAATAGACAATAAACATAACAACAGCAAAAATTGGAAGTGCTAAAAATCTGTTGGTGACAATTCTGTCTATTTTGTCTGAAATACTGAGCTTATGGGCGCTCTTATGTACATAGCAGTCCTTTATTATACTGCCTATGTACTCATATCTCTCATTTGTAATGATGCTTTCGCTGTCATCGTCAAGCTTTTTCTCGACAGCAGAAATTATATCCTCAGCATCGGGAAGCTTACCTATAGTTTCCTCTATCTTGTCATCTCTTTCAAATACCTTGATGGCACAGAATCTCTTCTGACCGTCGGCAACATTAAGCTTTTCCCCTATCTTATCAAGGGCAAGCTCAACCTCGGCGCTAAACCTATGTACTGCCTTCTGAGAGCTGCCTGCTACCTTTACAGCCATATCGGCAGCCTCCTTTATGCCCGTACCCTTAAGAGCTGATATTTCCACTGTCGGAGCGCCAAGGGATCTGCTCAGATTATCAAGGTTAAGCCTGTCGCCTGTCTTGTCAAGTATATCCTTCATATTTACCGCTACTACAACGGGAATACCCAGTTCCATAAGCTGAGTAGTAAGGTAAAGATTTCTCTCCAGATTGGTGCCGTCTACAATATTAAGAATGGCATCGGGTCTTTCCTTTATAAGATAGTTTCTTGCCACTACCTCCTCAAGAGTATAGGGAGAAAGAGAGTAAATACCGGGGAGGTCCATAATGCTGACATCCTTATGTCCCTTAAGCTTGCCCTCCTTTTTTTCTACTGTAACTCCGGGCCAGTTTCCCACAAACTGATTGGAGCCTGTCAAAGCGTTGAATAATGTCGTCTTGCCTGAGTTGGGATTTCCGGCAAGTGCAATGGTTAAAGCCATTTTTGATCTCCTTTCCGCAGTTAGTTATCGCTTATTTGATTAGCGGCAACTAACCCACTTTTAAAAAATTTATCGGAACACCGTTCCGATACCATATCATTCTACCAATATCATTTCGGCATCAGCTTTTCTCAGGCTAAGCTCATAGCCCCTTACCGTTACCTCAACAGGGTCTCCCAAAGGTGCAACCTTACGCACATATACGTCTATGCCCTTTGTAATGCCCATATCCATAATTCTTCTCTTGACTGCGCCTGCGCCGTCCAGCTTTACGACCCTTACGGTCTCGCCGATCTTAGCGTTTCTCAATGTTTTCATAGCTCGCTCCTCACTTTATACCATAATTTTGTTAGCCATAGATCTGCTTATGGCAACACGGGTGTCCTTTACATTTACAATAACATTCCCCGCCATCTCATTGACAACAGTTACCTCACTTCCGCTGACAAAGCCGAGGCTTTCAAGAAAATGTCTTATTTCTTCCTTACCGCTTATATTCTTTACGATATTTTTTTCTCCTACCGATGCCATTGTCAAGGGCATTATATGTCACCTCCCGCTAAAATATGCCAATCAGCTACCGCCTACAACGTAAGCGACAGTTAACCCGATTAGCAGTCGCTTATTGTATAAGCCTTGTATAACTTGATTAGCATTGACTAACTTAACAATAATACTTTACAACTTTTTTATCTCTTTGTCAATAGCAAAAATAAAATTTTTTTAATTTAAGTGCTAAAGGATCGGTGAGCCTCCGCATTTTGGTGTTTTTTTATTACGAATATTATCCTAAAAAATAATCGTTATTTATTATAATATTTTATAAATAACTGTTCCTAAATTATTAATATATTTTAATGAAAATGTAATCATTTTCTACTTGCAATAAAAACATTTTTACCTTATAATTATAAACTGTAATATAATTGAAATATAAGCATTGTTTGATATAGATAAGGAGTGTGCGTTATGCCCCCTGTAAACAGAACCAATAAGCCCTTGAGGTTTAAGGAAAAGACCTCAAGGCCCATGATATTCCCTCTTCAGCCCGACAATATATCAAGCGCCTACACAAGAAAGAGGCGCCGTTCCGTAAACGGAAAGGCTATCATAATAATTATAATATTGCTTATAATAGCCGCTCTTTGCGCATATATTGCCCTTTACAAGAACGCTCTTGCCATTATGGTAAACGGTGAGACCGTAGGCTGCATAGAGGATATGAAAACAACGGAGCAGGAGCTGAATGCCCTTGTTCTGGCAAAGCTTAAGGAGGATGCGGGAAACAATATAGAGATAACGGATACCATTAGTCTTAAGCCTGTAAACTCTCTTTTCAGAAACGTATCCAAGAACACCGAGCAGGTAATTGCAAATGTATGCAAAGCCGTAAGCTACAAGCAGGAGGCAACCACAATACTTGTAGAGGACAAGGAAATGGCTATAGTTTCCAATGTGGAAGAGGCGAGAAAGGTACTGCAGACTATACTGGATAATTACGCTTGTCCTCCGGGAACATCAGAGCCACAGTTTGCCATAAAGATAAATACAGGTTCTACCTTTGTGGATTCCGAGGAGGTAAGCACCGTAGAAGAGGCAGTTAAGCTACTCAGCACTACAAAGACAGTTGAAAGAGAGCATACAGTTGTACAAGGGGAAAGCTTTGGCGGTATAGCTGCTCAAGCAGGTATGACAGAAAGCGAGCTTCTTGCCGCAAATCCTTCCATAACCGAGGCTACAAAGACTAAATTGCAGATAGGTCAGAAGATAAAGACTATATCAACCGTTCCGACTCTTGCCATAAGGACATTTAAGGTAACTACCGAAACCCAGGATATACCCTATCAGACAGTAACTCAGGAAAACAGTTCTCAGCCCTCCTCATATTCAAGAGTAAGGCAGGAAGGCAAAAACGGAAAGAAGGAGGTCACTACCAGAACACCTTATATAAACGGTGAGCAGATAGGCGATCCTGTGACCTCAGAGAACATCACGGAAAAGCCTGTAAACAGAATAGTCGAAATAGGCACCTATGTACAAAGAAGCACCGACAATAGCGACAGCAGTGACGACGACAGCAGTTCGGAAGAAGAATAGGCATATATAAAAAGTGGGTATCGCATTACAGCGCAGCCCACTTTTTCAATTTATTATTATATTTTATAGGGTATCAGTCGGACTGATGCAATATACGGTTACTTTGTTCCGTTCTTGAGCCGCAGCCCTTCAGATATTACAGATCGCCGAATATAACAGGCAGCTGTGTCTTAAGCTCTGCCAGAAGAGCATTGGCTATCTGCCTTATCTGAGGATGAGCCCTTTCTGATGTCCTGAGCTCGAAGAAATGGCGCCAGCTTCTTAAATTCATAGTCACAACAATTTCTGTCTTAAGGCTGTTGGGGAGTATGCTCCTTGCCTCCTCGGGCTTTGCGCCCATGGAAATAAGCTGATTGTACTCCTTTTCTATATTCTCCATAGCCTCTCTCCATACTGCCATTTTAGCCCTGCCGTCCTCTGTTGACTCGTCCCAAAAGCACGGACGTATAAATGTAAGCTCATTGCCGAATTTGTCATTACAGTAGTTGCAATACCTGGTGCTTTCCTGTGAATAGCTTGCAATTCTGTGCCTTACAAGCTCATGGGTAACACCTCTGTCACATATAAATCTGACTGTGATCTTCTCGTGTTCTATTACGGATTCGTGACCTCTGCCAATAATGTTTGCTATAAATTTCTCGGCGCTGCCATCTGATATCTTGCTTTCACTTTTATAACAGGTCCTGCCAGCACGCTCTATTGTTTTCATCATTCTTTGAGGGTCCAATTCTTCCTCTATGATATATGACGGTTCTATAACTCGCATAGTATTTCTCCTTTACATCTCACTTCTGCCCTCTAATGCCCTTGAAAGTGTGACCTCGTCTACATACTCCAGATCGCTGCCTACAGGCACACCGTTGGCTATCCTTGTCACCTTGACGCCCAAGGGCTTTAAAATTTTACTTATATATACGGCAGTTACATCCCCTTCTACCGTAGGATTTGTAGCTATTATGACCTCTTTTATACTCTCGTCCAGCCTCTGTACAAGCTCTCTTATCCTTATATCCTCAGGACCTATTCCCTTTGTAACGGCTATGGCGCCATGAAGTATGTGATAAAGCCCCTTGTAGCCCTTTGTCTTTTCATAGGCTGCCATATCCCTGGGATTTTCAACGACCATTATAACATCTCTCTGCCTTCTCTGATCCGAGCATATGGCACAGGGGTCGCTGTCTGTTAGATTGCAGCATACAGAACAGTACTTTACCTCTGTTTTAGCCTGTATGATACTTTCCGCAAGAGATTTTGCCTCCTCCTTTGGCATATTTATTATATGGAAGGCAAGACGCTGCGCAGACTTTCCGCCTATTCCCGGAAGTCTTGAAAGCTGTTCTATAAGCTTATTGACTGAGTCGCCATAGTAATTCATATCTATCCACTCCTAGAATAAACCGGGCATTCCTCCGCCTAAGCCTCCCGCTATGCCGCCCATAGCAGAGGCAGCTGCCTCGTCTGCCTGACGTATAGCCTCATTTACGGCTGTCATAACAAGGTCCTGCAGCATTTCAACATCGTCGGGATCAACTACATCAGGGTCTATCTCTATAGCCTTTATTACTTTTTTGCCTGTAATAGTTACCTTAACAGCACCGCCGCCGCTTGTTACCTCAAATTCCTTTGTTTCCAGGTCCTGCTGCGCCTGTTCCATCTGCCTTTGCATTTTCTGAGCCTGTTTCATAAGGTTATTCATATTCATACCGCCGAAACCGCCGTTAAATCCTTTAGCCATTATTATTTACCTCCATTTATTTTGATATAATTTTAAGCCTATTCAAATGTGACTATGTCACCAAAGACCTTTGTATAATCATCCTTTGTAAGGACCTTTATGTTTTCGTCCCTAGCGCCGTATTTCTCTGTATGACGGATATTGTACTGTTCCTCCGTCATAGTCTTTACGGCAAATTCCCTGCCGAAAAAGCTTTTCAGAAGCTCCTTTATTTCAGAAAGGTGATTTTCCACATTTATTCTGGGACCGTTGTTTACACAAACTATTGTCAGAAAGCCTTCGTCTATATATGAGGGCTTGACATTTGCAAGTATGGACCTTAATATTCCTTTATCAAGGCTTTTTACAAACTTTTTCCAGGTGTTTATAACATTTTTGATATCCTCTGGAACCGCCTTTTCTATTACAGCAGGTGCAGCCTCCTTGGGCTTTTCCTCCTTGGGCTTTTTATCTGTCATCTTCGGGGCAGGTATGCCGTTTTCAAGCTTATTTTCTATCTCCTTAAGCCTTTTGTCAATACTGCCCGTATCATAGTCATTAACAGGATTGCAAGCCTTTATGACGCATACCTCCAGAAGTATACGCGGATTAAAGCTGTATTTAATGGCGCTGCTAAGCTGTGAAAAGCTGTTTATAAGGCTTATGAGATAATCATAGCCTACTGCACTGCCCTGCGCCTTTAGCTTGTCTATATAGGTTTTTGAATAGTCCAGAGCCCTGCTTTCCTTACCTATGGATATTGCAAGAAGGAGATTTCTCAGATGTGTTATGACATCGTTTACAAACTGGGATATATCTCTGCCCTGCTGTACTATTCTGTCTATAATATCCATACAGGCTCCACAGTTGCCATCGTTTACGGCATTTATCAGTTCAAAGAAAACAGAGGTATCAACTGCGCCGACTACCTCTCTTACCTCCTTGTCAGTCACCTGTCTGTCAAAGTAAAAGCTTATACATTGATCCAGTATGCTAAGGGCATCTCTCATGGCGCCGTCGGATACCTCGGCTATATAATCTACAGCCTCGTCTGTAACATCAGCGCCTTCGTTTACAATATATTCCTTCAGAACAGAGGTCATATCCTCCTTGCTTATCCTGTGGAAATCAAAGCGCTGACATCTTGAAAGCACTGTAACAGGCATTTTCTGAGGGTCTGTAGTCGCAAGTATGAACACTGCGTACTCCGGCGGCTCTTCAAGAGTCTTAAGAAGAGCGTTAAAGGCGCTTGCAGAAAGCATATGCACCTCGTCTATTATATATACCTTATATTTACAGTCTGTAGGCGGGTATTTTACCTCGTCTATAATAGTCCTGACATTCTCAACACCGTTGTTGCTGGCAGCGTCTATTTCCACTACATTTACATTGGCATCTTTGAGTATAGACTGACATACCTCACATTTATTGCAAGGCTTTGCGCCGTGGTCTGAAATACAGTTTATGGCTCTTGCAAATATCTTGGCGGTAGTAGTCTTTCCCGTGCCTCTGGTACCGCAGAAAAGATAAGCGTGATTTATCCTGCCCTGTTCTATCTGGTTTTTAAGGGTTCTGACAATATGCTCCTGTCCCACAACATCCTCAAAGCGCTGTGGTCTTAAGCGTCTGTACAATGCCTGATATGCCATAAGGCACACCTCCTATAGCTCTGCTATGATAATACCGCTGCCCTTTTTGTAATTCTTAAGTCCTATATACATATATGTAATGGCAATTCCCCATGTAATAATACCGCTGTAGCTGAAACCCACAAGTCCAACAACCAAAGCAAGTATGTTGGGAAATGTCCTTGCATATACTGCCAGCGTCATAAGCTGACCGAATTTTACCTGTGCCTTTGTGAATATCATATTTATAAGGTTGGCTATAAGGGCAAGTACAAGAATATTTATAGCCGTACCTATGAGAAGAGAAATTATAAGGCTTATTATAAATATACTGAATATCATTACCTTAAAGCCGCCGCTGTTAAGGATATTCTTTACATCCGTACTTGTTATGCTGTCCTTTATATCGGCAAAATGAAAGCTCTGCTTCTGCACACCGTTGCCTACATACAAATCGCCGCTGTCAGCAACTATATAGAAGGTATAGCCGCTTGCCGTATTTTCATTTACATCGCCTGCCGTATCTATAAGCACTCTTAAGCCCGTGTCCTTATTGTCAACATCTATTTTTTCACAGGTGAGCTTGCCATCTGCAAGGGAAAACTCAGGGATATACTTGTCTGTAAGACCTTTCATACCGCCCAGCTGTACATACTTGATGCCAAGAGGCGCAAGGGATATAACCGTTGTCAGTATTGTAAATATAATAAGATATCCTATTACCCTTGACGCCTTGTTCATCATAAGAGTCGGATAGCTTTCAAATTTATATATAGCCGCTGTCATTTGTTTAAAAAAATTCATAATAGACCTCCAATCCATAATCTATTTTATTATACAATATTTCACGGAATTTTACAACAGCTTTTGAAATTTTAATCAAAAAGGGGCTATCGGATTAAATTTTTGTTTAGCGTAGAAAAACGACCCTTCCACCAACCTTCGGTTGGTCCCCCTCCCCTCCGACGCTGACGCTAGGGGAGGTTATTTACCGCAATGCTGTGATATATGCAAAATTATTGCTTTTTAAACTATTTAAGCGACTTTGAAAGGCACCCACCTAAAGCTCCCCTTCGCAAGGGGAGCTGTCAGCCCACGTCAATAAACTTGAATAAAGATATATTTAAGCGGGGCTGACTGAGAGGTCGAACCTATTCCTATAAACAAAAATTTTAAAAAAATCAAAAAAAACTGCCGCAATAGCTTATTTTCTTTAATGCTTAGTGCGACAGTCCCTGTTGATTTTATTCCTTATCTAGAAGTTCGCTGTAGAATGTAGCATAATCTGTTCTCTTATCCTTTGTAAAGGAAATGGCTGAGGACGGATGCAGATTAAATCTGCCCGTAAGGAGATACTGAATAT
The DNA here is from genome assembly GCA_947589665.1 of uncultured Clostridia bacterium. Classification (GTDB taxonomy): domain Bacteria; phylum Bacillota; class Clostridia; order Lachnospirales; family CAG-274; genus CANPXH01. Next base: position 1,559 of record CANQBJ010000010.1, on the reverse strand, counting down.
CATAGCCCCATGTAATGCCCTCATTCTTAAGCTTTATTATCTGTTTTTCTATAAACTTGAGTACAGGAAGTATGTTGTACTTGGGATTTTGCAAAAATCCTATAAGCAGCTCCATAGGACAGTTGCCCGCTCCTCTGCCCATACTTGACATAGTGGCGTCCAGATAGCTTACACCCTGACCAAGAGCCTCAATAGTGTTGGCAAAGGCAAGCTGTTGATTATTATGAGCGTGTATGCCTATGCTCTTGCCGTACTTTTCGCCGTATTCCAGATACATATCCGCTATTTCCCTTATCTGTTCGGGATAAAGAGCGCCGTAGCTGTCTACAAGATATATAGCTTCTACGCTGCTCTGTCCAAGTAATTCAAGCATCTGCTTCATATCGCTTTCCTTGGCATTGGATATCGCCATAATGTTTACTGTGGTCTCATAGCCCTGTTTGTGACAATACTCCGCCATGTCGATAGCTGCGGGAATAGTGTTTATGTATGTGGCAACTCTTACCATATCTATAACGCTTTCGGAACGAGGTATTATATCTCTTTTATAGTTTGTCCTGCCTACATCCGCCATAACGGATATCTTAAGATCGGTGTCGTTGTCCCCAACTATGTCCCTTATGGACTGTTCGTCACAGAACTTCCACTTGCCGAATTTATTCTCGTCAAAAAGGTCCTTTGATGCCTTGTAGCCGAACTCCATATAGTCCACGCCTGCATCTACATTCGCTTTATACAGATCTCTTATAAATTCATCATCAAAATAAAAATCATTTACAAGTCCCCCGTCTCTTATTGTTGCATCCAGTACCTTTATGTCGTGTCTTACTGACATAAGGTTGCCTTTTTTACCCAATTTATATTCCTCCTTCTGCATAAATTTCTATAAGTATATCACATTTCTATGTACTCTTCAACAGAAATTTTAAGTTTACATAACCATAGAAAGCTGTTAAAATATATACGGAGGTAATGCTATGAAAATCAAACTTCTTAAGGACAGCTTTGCCATATGCAAGGTCGATAAAATCGAAAGTATAAACAAGGAATATACATTTGCCGCAGTAACAGACGAGGAAATCTCCGTTGTATGCACAGAGGAAAATATACCCCATAATACCACAGATGTAAGCAAGGGCTGGAAAGGATTTAGAATAGAGGGAATATTGGACTTCTCCCTTATAGGCATTCTTGCAAAAATTTCAACAATACTTGCCGAAAATAATATAGGTATTTTCGTAGTGTCTACATATAATACGGACTATGTATTCGTCAAAGAAGAAAGCTTCAAAAAAGCCGTGCAGGCTCTTGAAAGCAATGGCTGCGAAATTGTATAGGCAAGCGCTTACAATAAATATCCCCCGGTCAAACCGGGGGTTTTTCATATGCGCCTTTAAGGCTCTTTATACTAGCAATGCCTAAAGGCATACTTTTAACTGGCATTTGCGAAACATCTTTGCCTGCTGCCCGTTAGAACGGGCTTATTTATTTTCTATCAAACGGGTCTATATCTTCTAGTGTCATTTGATTTGTCATTTCATCTTCTTTCAACTGATTTG
>CANQBJ010000009.1 GCA_947589665.1 uncultured Clostridia bacterium | reverse complement strand
AGGGGAGCTGTCAGCCGCGGCAAAAGCTTATATAAAAATAACTGTGAACGGGGCTGACTGAGAGGTCGAACCTATTCCTATAAACAAAAATTTACCAAAATCAAAAAGGAACTGTCGCAATATTTTTTTCTTTAATTCTTAATGCGACAGTCCCATTTTTTTATTCTACCTTTTCAATTTCATCAATAGACTGAGCCTCAGCGCTTTCGTCAGCCTCGTTTACCTCGTCATATACAAGAGAATATATAGTATATGCTGATGCCTTATCGATTATCGTCTTAGGACTTACATCAGGGATAAGCTCTCCCCAAAGATTTAAAAGAGCAGCATAGCTTTCCTTTGCATAAGGCTTTATATCCTCTGCTCTTTCATAGCTGTCAAGCACTGCCGTATCCGTATTCAGCTCAACGCCTGCTGTCTTTAAGGCTCTTGCAGTGATAGTGCAAAGATCCTGAAGGCTAAGGGCTGCAAAGGGGTTAAAATTGCCTTTGTCATCGCCTGTCACTATGCCGAGCTTCTTGGCTGTGGATATGGCAGTTGTATCGGAACTGAGAACATCTACATCAAAGAAGGTCTCACCCATATTTTCTGCATATTCTCCGCCTATTGCCCTTACTATACCATATGTAAAATCATATCTTGATATGCTGTCTGTATCGCCGCCGCTAAATAAAATAAGCTCTGATATATCGCTTCCGCTCTCTCTTAAGCCTTTTGCTATCATATATGCCACTATCTGAGCACCGTAGTGGTTGAGATGAGTGTTGTCATGACCCTTGTCGCCCTTTGTTACGTCCTTGTATATAGCGTGGAACGCAGCCGTACCGTCAAGACCCTCGTACTTGTAAAGCTCTGCCGTAAGCTTTGTAGCGTCTACACAGGGGATATTAAGCTCCCCGGCAAGCTCTCTTACACAGTCGTCATAAAGACCGTGGGTATCCTTTACGCTGCCGTCCTCATTGAATGAACGTCTTGAAATAGGCGTTATAAGTATAGGCTTTGCACCTTTTTCGACTGCAGGCATTACATAATTCTTGTAAAGAGAATTCTTAAATGAGCCTTCAGTATCCTTATCGCCCTCGGGATCGGTATATCTTGTCTGAAGGTCCTCCTCGCTTGACTTCTTGGCATCGTTATGCCCAAACTGTATGAGGAGATAATCGCCTTCGCCCAGGTCATTTAGAAGAGTCTGATACTCCTCCTCAACGGTAAGGCTCTTTGAGCTTCTGCCTGACTTGGCAAGGTTCACGACCTCCGTATCGGGTGTAAACTCACTTAAATACATACCCCAGCCTGCTCTCGGCACCGCATAGTTATCATCACTTCCGTAATTGCAGGCAGTTGAATCGCCTACTATAAAAATTTTGCTCTTTTCCTCTGCCATAGTATTCACTGCTCCCATACCTGTAGTAAACATAACCGCCGATAAGCTCAGCGCCACTATTTTTCTAAGCTTCATAATATACCTCCTCGTATTTTTAATTTAATTATATCATCCAAAAGATATACATTCAAGAATTAATTGCCATAAAAATCAAAAGAACTGCACAAAAATATGTACAGCTCTTTGTATATTATTTATTATTAAAAACAAGTCTGTAAAGAGTGGGGTCAAGACCATACTCTTCTATTATTTTTTCAAGAGCCTTAAGCTTTTCGCCATTGTCCCTTTTGCCTGTTCTGACAGAACGTATCATAATATTCTTAGGCGTATGCTCCATATCTATAAATTCCATTACCTGTACCCTGTAGCCCATTATTTCAATTATCTCCGCCCTTATACTGTCTGTCATAAGAGCGGCAAAGCGCTCCTTTAGTATGCCGTGCTTAAGCATTATATCCATATCCTCGTTTTTCATTTGATGAAAAAGCTCATGCTGACAGCAGGGTACATTCATCATAACCCGACAGCCCCAGCGTATTCCGTGGTATATGGCATAGTCTGTTGCCGTATCGCAGGCATGAAGAGTTATTATCATGGATATTTTGTTGTCCTTGTTTTCTATTTCTGCAATATCCTTACAGTAAAATTTAAGGTTTTTGAATTTAAAGTCCTTTACAAGTGTGTTGCAGTAGTCCACAACATCCTTTTTAAGATCGTAGCCTTCAATACTGACATTTTTATTCTTTATATTGTTGAAATAGTGGTACATGGCAAAGGTTATATAACTTTTGCCGCAGCCCATATCTATAATAGTGCTGTTTTCCGGTATATCATCCTCTATATCCCTTAGCATTTCAAGAAACTTGTTTATCTGTCTGAATTTCTTCTGTTTAGAATTTAATACCCTGCCCTTTTTGTCCATAAGCCCAAGCTTATACATCCATTCCACATATTCGCCGTCGGCAAGTATATAATTCCTCACCCTGTTGTGCTGTTCGGGAACAACATTATTTTCCTTGTTTTCCTTTACTCCCGTGAGAGTAAATTGTTTTTTCTTATTCCTGAGTACAGTACAGCTTATATTTGCCTTTATTTCACACTGCTTGAAATTGTTTTCCATAAGAGCAATAATATTGTCTATTATGTCTTTGGGGCTTATATTCTTATGATAGACCTTATCCCCCACATACTGTGAAAGCTGATACATAAGCTCTCCCTTAAGGCTTACAGCCTTGACCTTTGCCTTAGAGGGCATACCCTCGCCCTTTTTAACGGGAGCGCTTATAACAGCGGAATATATTGCATTTTCATCGATTTTATTTTTTTATTCAAGTAAAACTTCTTTTGTACTTAACATGATTCACTTACCCTTACGCAGTTCAAAGCCGTCCATATCCACAAGTATTATATCATCGCCTATTTTCACTACGGAACACCAGCTTATAAATCTTTTGTCCCTTTTGCAGAATATAGAAAATATACCCTTCATCGCCATAACGACAAGCTGATGTATACTTCCGCTGCCGCAGTCCACTATAACATCTTCAACACAGCCCAGGCGGCTGCCGTCTCTTATGTTTATGACCTCTTTGTTTATAAGCGTCTGATTACCTTTCATATAATCACCTCTATTGGATTATATGATAAAATTATTTCTTTTAAGCCAGTTTAAGAAAAGCGGAAACCACTGCTCTGTTCCCTCTATGCCCTCAGCCAAATCCAGTCCGTGCCTGCCCTTAGGGAAAATATGCAGTTCAAATCCATTGTCCTTTGACTTCATGGCTGAAGCAAGCTCAAGGGAATTGCGGCAGTCCACACTTTTATCCTCAAAGGTATGCCATATAAAGGTATTTGGCATATCCTCTCTCACATTGAGTTCACAGGAAAGCAGTTCCCTTATATTTTCATTTTCTCCGCATATGTTATCCCCCGAACGCATATGGGATATCGGCTTTGTAATACTTACCACGGGATAACACATACACAGCAAATCGGGTCTTGCGCTTACGCTGTCCGCCTCGTCTACAGGCTCGTATTCAAAGCTATCGTAATATTCGGCACAAAGGCAGCTTAAATGTCCCCCTGCGCTAAATCCCATAATACCGATCCTTTTAGGGTCTATATTGTACTTATCCGCATTATATCTTATGTATCGCATAGCCCTTTTTACGTCCCAAAGGTATATCGGGTGGACATAGGGCTTAAGTCTGTAATAAAGCACAAAGGCGCTTATACCCTTTTCATTCAGCCTTGCAGCCACATTTGTGCCTTCATGATCGGACATATGGTCATAGCCTCCGCCCGGAAGTATAAGAAAGCAGCTGTGTTTTTTGCCATCATTTATAGCAAACTCCTCTAATTCGGGTCTGTTTAAATTGTGTTCGTTATTATATTCCTCTTTATAGCCTAAGGGAATACCCTTCCATATATTTATCATAATTACCTCGTAATGATATCAACACCGTCTTCTGTTACAACAACTGTATGCTCCCACTGTGCAGACAGACTTCCGTCAGCTGTTGTCACAGTCCAGCCGTCCTCCTGTGAAACATTGCAGTCCCATGTGCCTGCATTTATCATAGGCTCTACCGTAAACACCATATTTGGCACAAGTACCATAGTCCTTCTGTCGGTCCTATAGTGATTTACAATAGGGTCGTTGTGAAAATCAAGACCTACACCGTGGCCGCACAAGGCTCTTACAACACCGTAGCCGTATTTGTCGGTAATATCATTTATGACATTGCCTATATCTCCTACGGGCATATAGGGCTTTATCGCCTCAATGCCCTTGTACATACATTCCTTTGTCACCTCTACAAGCTGTCTTGCCTCGTCACTTACATTGCCTATCATATACATTCTGCTCATATCGGAGTAATATCCGTTTAATATCGTAGTAACGTCTACATTTATTATATCCCCTTCTTTAAGTTCCGTACTGTCGGGAATACCGTGACACACCACATTATTTATTGAGGTGCAGCAGTGCTTGGGAAAGCCCTCGTACCTATAGGGCGCACATATACCGCCTGCCTCGGCAGTCATTTTTGCAACGGCGTCATCTATTTCAAGAGTGGTAATGCCCTCCTTTACAATGCTGTCCAGTTCATCCATAATGGCGACCGATACCTTTGCGCTTTCTCTTATGCCCTGTATATCCTTTGGGGAAAGTATAAGGTGCTTGTCCGGAATGGGATAGCCTTCTTCCACAAATCTCCTTAAATTTTCCTCATCGCTTCTTTCATGGCACTGCTTGTATTTCTTTCCGCAGCCGCACCAGCACTTTTCATTTCTGCCTATTTTAAACACAATTCTACCTCGTTTCTGTAAAAGTCTACTATATCCTTATAATCCTTGTCCTCAAGCACTCTCAGGCCTGCCTTAGTAGCCGAATATATGCCCTTGTCAAGCTTTATGAAATAATTATAGTGATTTCTCTGCAGTACCGCCTTTATATTGTCCCTGCATTTTCTTGTTTCTATTTTTCCGTATTTTTCTATGTAGCACAGCGCAGCAATAAGGCTTTCCTTATGTGCCGTCACTATTTTTCTTTTTGACTGACCGCCTAGGTTAAGAGATACCTTTCTTATACTGACCTCTTTTTCTATACCTCTCCTGCGTATCCTGTTGGTCTGGGTGTCCTCTCCCTTTGGCTCCAGAAGTACATCAACTCTCTTTGTAGTATTGAGTACAACAAGAAGTCCGCAGTCAAGAGCCTTAAGTATATCCAGCTTTTTGCGAAAGGAGGCGCTTCTCATATTCTTGGGTCTGGGTATCACAGCATATACATAGGGCGTCAGTTTTTTACGCTGTACAAGCTGATACACCAATTCTATTGTAAAGCCTCTCTTAAGCTCGCAAATTACAACGATATCGTCCTTTGTCGCAACAACATCGCAGTCGTTTACCTCAGCGTCCACTTTAAAGCCAAGTCCTTCAAAAAAATTCTGCACAGGCTTATAAAGTTCGGTTTCTCTCTCAATCATTTTTATTACCTGCCATAAATCCTTCTATGTCCTCAACACTCTTTATAATATCTGCTGACAGCACTATACAGCCCGTATCCGTCACCATAACATTGTCCTCTATCCTTATGCCTATATTTTCCTCGGCAATATAAAGTCCCGGCTCAACTGTAAATATCATACCTTTTCTTATAAGCCCCTCTTTTCGCCTTCCTATGTCGTGGGTCTCAAGTCCCAGAGAATGACTTACACCATGGTAGTAATATCTGCTTACCTCCTCGTCGGAAGTAATAAGCCCTATTTCTCTGAGCTTAACTGCATAGTACTCCTTAAGTATTTCATTAAGCCTTTTAAACTCAATACCCGGCTTAACAGAGTCTATGACAAGCTGCTGTCCCTCCAGTACTATATTGTATATCTGTTTCTGCCTTTCGGTAAATTTTCCGCTTACAGGGAAGGTCCTTGTAATATCGCCGTTGTAATATTTATACTGAGCGCCTACATCGCAAAGCACAAGATCATTTTCAGCTGTGCGCGTATTATTTTCCGAATAGTGCAGTACTGTACCGTTATGCCCTGCCGCCACTATAGAGGTGAAAGCAAAATCTCTTACGCCCTGTCTTTTTAGCTCATAGTCAAAATGCGCCTCTATCTCATATTCGTACATACCCGCTTTGGCGTTTCTCATCATAGCATATATGCCGTCCTTAGTAATAGATATGGCTTTTCTGATATATTCTGCCTCACAGTCCTCCTTGACAAGACGGAGTTCGCCGAAAACATCGTGTATATTTTCAATGTTATACTTTTCTCTGAAGGTATTATATTCCATTTCAGACATACCCTCGGGAGTTTTTGCATTGTCCTCAATATCCATATAAATCTTATTTATGCCGTTTTCATTTACGATATTGTCAAGAACGCTTTTAAATTCATTGTTATAGCCTATATTCTCAATACCGCTTATTCTTATGACCTCATCGGGCAGCATGGCTGCGCCTGTCCACTTAGCCTCTACCTCGTCATAAGGCTCTATAAGTATAATATCCCTTATACCGCTTTCCGCCCTGTATATTATATATATAAATGACTGTCTGTCTATGCCCGTCAGATAGTAGAAATTGCGTAATGGTGTAAACCGATAGCTTTCATCTCCCAGTTTTTTAGGGGCTTTGCCGCTGAAAAGCACTGCCATTTCGCCCTTGCCTATATATTTGCTTAGCTTTGCTCTGTTGTTTTCATAAAATTTACTGTCCATATTATCACTCCGTTATGCTTTGTATTGATTATAAACTTTTTTTACATTTTTTTCAATACTATTAATAAAATCCTTTATCCTGAATTTAATATGGACCTCCTCTATATCCGAATAATCCTCAGATGTAATATGCTCTCCTTCGTTATCCAGTGAAAGGGCTGTGACCGCCCACCAGTCCTTTGCCTCTGTTCCCTGTACCGCCGCTGTACAAAGCATTAGTATACATAAAAGTTTTTTCAATATCATCACCTCTATGTAATTATTGCCTTAAATCAAAAAAGGTATTCCTTGCAGACGCCTTATACAATAAAAAATCGGGCTTGGAAAGACATATATCGTCTTTCGCAAAGCCCAATATTTTTATACCGGAATTTATGCGGTATATACCTACAGTATCAATCTCTTCTTCTGTTGCCTGCGCCTATTATGGCAAGCAGTCTTAAAAGCTGCAATATTGACGCTGCCGCAGCAGCTACATAGGTAAGGGCGGCAGCTGTAAGCACCTTCCTTGCCTCCTGATTTTCACTGCCCGTGAGATATCCATATTCATCAAGCATCTTCAATGCTCTGGCAGATGCATTAAATTCTACGGGAAGAGTTATTACCTGGAAGAGAACCACCGCTGAGAAAAGCAGCGCTCCCACTATGGCTAAGGCATAGCTCTGAATAAAGCTTGCAAGAAGTATACCTATTATAAACAGAGGCATAGCTATTTTGCCGCTGAAATTTACAACAGGGAATATAGCCGAACGCATTGCAAGAGGTACATAGCCCTTTGCATGCTGTATGGCATGGCCTGTTTCATGAGCGGCTACACCTAAGGCTGATACGCTCCTTGACCCGTATACGGGCTGTGAAAGATTTATGACCTTCTTTGTGGGATCATAGTGGTCTGTAAGAGAACCCGGTATCGCCTGCACTCTTACATCTGTAATACCATTTTGTCTTAAGAGCATTTCTGCGACTTCCGCTCCCGTATAGCCTCTTGAATTGGCCTTCTTAGCATATTTGTTGAATGTAGATGATACATTTCCCTGTATTATCATTGTAGCGATGGCTACTACTATAACAAGGAAAAATAAAAGTGTGCCGGCGCCTCCGCCTGCTGACATATAAGGATAACCGTAATACATAGTAAAACCTCCTCGTGTTTAATAATATTTTATTTATATAAGTATATTTCCCTTTTCAATACTGTGACCTCTCATATAGTCTGCGGTATTCATTTTCTTGCCGCCCTTTGCCTGTATTTCCTTTATAAGCAGGGCGGAATCACCTGTCCTGACAGTAAAGCCTTTCTTTTTGTCCACAGCAATTATTTCACCCGGTCTGCCCTCCTCGGCATCTGTAATATCCGCCCCATAAATCTTAAGCACTTGATCGTTAAGTGTTGTATAGGCACCAGGTACGGGATTAAAGCCTCTTATCTGATTTCTTATTACCTCAGAGGACCTTGTCCAGTCTATTCTTCCCATTTCCTTTTTTATCATATGGGCATAGGTGGAAATACTGTCGTCCTGCTTTTCCGCCCTTACAGTGCCCTTTTCTATCATATCAAGAGCCTCTATAAGCGCCGCCGCGCCTACAGGCGCCATTTTGTCGTGCAATGTACCATAGGTGTCGTCGGGAGTTATTTCTATTTCCTTTTTAAGTATCATATCTCCCGTATCAAGACCCTTTTCCATATACATAATGGTAACACCTGTCTTGGTCTTACCGTCCAATATGCTCTGCTGTATAGGTGCCGCTCCTCTGTATTCAGGCAGGAGGGAGCCGTGTACATTTATACAGCCGTACCTTGGTATGTTCAGTATTCTCTCGGAAAGTATCTGCCCATAGGCAACCGTCACAAATACATCTGCCTTTATTGTTTCCAGAAATGACGTAAATTCTTCATCCTTTATTTTTTCAGGCTGATATACGGGAATGTTATTTTCCTCCGCTACTATCTTGACAGGTGTGGGCTGCAGCTTTTTTCCTCTGCCCTTAGGTCTGTCGGGCTGGCTTATAACGGCAATTACATTGTTCCTTTCTATAAGTGCCTTAAGTACGGGTACGGCAAAGTCGGGAGTCCCCAGAAACACAACGTCCATATTATTCCTCCTCTTCCTCTGCTTCCTCTGCGTCCATAAGCTCGCCCTCTACAATGTCTGTATAGAGCTTTCCCTCAAGGTGATCAAGCTCATGGCATATTGCCCTTGCCATAAGCTCCTCGCCTTCTGCTATAACAGTTTCGCCGTTCCTGTTCAGATACTGTACCTTAACATAATTGGGTCTTGTGACCTGACCCATCTTTCCCGGCACAGACAGACAGCCCTCATTTCCCGTCTGTGAGCCTGAGCTTTCCAGTATGACAGGATTAATAAACTCGAAAAGTCCTTCTCCTATATCTATTACTACCATTCTCTTAAGCATACCAACCTGAGGCGCGGCAAGTCCTACACCGTTTGCCTCATACATAGTTTCTGCAAGGTCGTCCAGAAGTTCAAGTATCTTAGGTGTTATTTCCTTTACCTCCTTGCACTTCTTCCTTAAAACAGGTTCGCCCTGTTCTCTGACCATTCTTATTGCCATATTTCTTCCTCCTAAAATATATAGCTGGGGTTCAGATAAAGCCCCACGTTTATATTGTCAAGACTTACCTGCTTTGAAAGCTTATCAAGACAGAAAAGCACATAATTTCTTATCTTATCTTCATTCTCGCACTTGACTATTATCTGCCATCTGTATACGTTGTTTATCCTGGAAATAACAGCCGGCGTAGGTCCAAGACGAGCAAACATATTGTTTTTGTTATATCTTTTCATTATATCCGAAAGCAGAGCCAGCGTGCGTCTTATCTCATATTCATTTTCCCCTGTCATCATAACAAGGAAAATATTGGTAAAGGGCGGATAATCCATATTATTCCTGAATGTTATCTCCTCATTATAAAAGCCCTTGTAATTATTGTCGGCGGCAAACCGTATGCTGTAGTGTTCGGGAGAATAGGTCTGTATATATACGGTGCCTTCCTTATCTGCTCTTCCCGCTCTGCCTGCCACCTGGGACACAAGCTGATATGTGTTTTCGGCACTTCTGTAGTCGCCTATATTAAGTGAAAGATCGGCGGCAACTATGCCTACAAGAGTTACATTGGGGAAATCCAGTCCCTTTGCTATCATCTGTGTGCCTATAAGTATATCTGCCTTTCCTTTTCTGAAATCCTCCAGTATGGTCTGATGACTGTTCTTCCTTTTGGTAGTGTCCATATCCATTCTCAGTACTCTTGCTTTTGGAAAAAGCTTAAGTACCTCCTGCTCTATTTTTTCAGTGCCTGCGCCGAAATATTTTATGTACTTTGAGCCGCACTGAGGACATATCTCAGGCACATTTATACTTTTGCCGCAGTAGTGACAGGAAAGTCTGTTTATGCCCTTGTGATATGTATAGTTAACATTACAGTTATCACAGCTCATTACATAGCCGCATTTCCTGCAGGATACAAAGGTGGAATAACCTCTCCTGTTCAGAAACAGTATAGTCTGTTCGCCCTTTTCAAGGTTTCGCGCCATAGCATTCTGAAGGTCGGTGCTGAAAACAGAAAAATTTTTCCTTACAAGCTCCTTGCGCATATCCGTTATGTGTATAACAGGAAGGGTATTGTTTACTCTGTTATTAAGCTCAATAAGTTCATACTTGCCTGTCTGAGCCTTATAATAACTGGTCACAGAGGGTGTAGCGCTTCCCAGCACAACAGTACAGCCGTAAAGAGAGCTAAGCTCCTCCGCTATTTCTCTTGCGTCGTATTTGGGAGAAAGCTGGTCTGATTTATAGGTAGCCTCGTGTTCCTCGTCTATTATTATAATACCTAAATTCTCAAAGGGTGTAAAAACGGCTGAGCGAGGACCTATCATTACTGATATTTCCTTTCTCAGCGCTCTTGTCCACTGATCGTATCGTTCACCGTCGGAAAGCCGTGAATGAGTAACGGCTACCTTATTGCCAAATCTGGACACAAATCGCTCTACAGTCTGCTGCGTCAGTGAAATTTCAGGCACTAAAACTATAGCCTCCCTGCCCTGTGAAAGCACCCTTTCAATGGCGCGCATATAGACCTCTGTCTTTCCGCTGCCTGTAACTCCATGTATAAGCACAGGCTTTTTGTTATCACTGTCTATGATATCAAAAAGCTTTTCAACAGCCGCCTTCTGTTCATCTGTAAGAACTGGAGGGGGAGTTTTTTCCACAAGGGCGGAATTAAAATTACCTCTGTACTCCTGCACATACTTCCTTACAAGTATATTCTTTTTTATAAGAGCGTTTATAGGGCTGTCATCTACATCCAGAAGTGTCTTTATATGGCTTACGGGTATCTCATCGCCATTTAGCAGCACCTCTAGTACCCTTTTCTGCTTTGTATCCTTATTAAGAACCTTTTCTATTGCCTCTGATATATTCTCATTTGCTGTATTTAGCTGTATACAGGCAAAGCTTTTTTCATTGACTCTTTTGGGAACGATACACTGAAAGCAGCTGCTAAAAGTCGTATAATACTTTTCCTTCATCCATTTTGCAAGCTCTATCCTCTTAGGGCTTATGACAGAGTATTCCTCACATATATCGCTTATTTCCTTTATAAGTGATACGTCGATATCCGCGCTGTCGGTAATATCTGTAACATAGCCCTCTATGAGTCTGTTGCCCCTGCCAAAGGGTACCATAACTCTCATACCCTTTTTAACAGAGCCTTTCAGTCTGTCGGGTATTCTGTAATGAAATATATGATCTATATTTCTATGACCTATGGATATGATAACAACTGCATATTCCATATCTTTATTCCTCAGAAATTATTTCCTCTAAATCGTCATCCACTATTTCCACAACATCGTCCTCTACAATATTGGTCTCAACAGCCTCTTCCTCGGAAGCAATATCTTCTTCCGTTTCATCTTCGGTATTATCCTCTTCCTCAACTATCTCGGCTGCCATTGTTTCCTTTAATTCCTTCTTAATCTCCTCTTCGTCCTTATCTACATTCTTTGGCTTAAGAACAGTACCCTCGCCTTCGGGAACGATTTTGATCTTGCCCTCTCTTATTTCCTCAACGGCTGTGGAAACAGGCTTGTTTTCCATAGGCTTTTCTATCATGGCATCGTCGCCGTCTATAAGCTGTCTTGCCCTTTTGGCGGCAGCTATAACTACGGTATAGCGGCTTGTAACATGCTCCTCTGCATCCTTGTTCATAATATCCATAAGCTCTGCATAAGATGGTTTTAACATTTTAACATTCTCCTTTAAATTTCTTAATAATATTTCTGTTATTTACTGCCTTTGCCTTCTCTGAGGAAATGATATTCTTAAGCTTATCAACAGTTTCCTCTATCTTGTCATTGATAACTATATAGTCATAGGCGCTTATGTACTCTATTTCCTCCATAGCCCTTTTTATTCTTCTGTCTATCTGTTCTGCCGTTTCAGAGCCTCTGCCCTCAAGTCTTGACCTTAGCTCGGACACGGTGTAGGGTGTGAGAAATATCAATACTGCCTCTGGTACGGCGGATTTCACCTGCAAGGCGCCCTGTACCTCTATTTCAAGCATTACGTTTTTACCTGCATTTATACGGTCTATGACATACTGCTTGGGAGTGCCGTAGTAGTTTCCGCTGAACTGAGCATACTCGAAAAGCTCATTATTCTCTATCATACGCTCAAATTCTTCTCTGGTCTTGAAGAAATAGGTCTCGCCTTCTTTGTCCTCGGCTCTGGGCGCTCTTGTAGTGGCAGATATGGATAGCTCCATAGGCTCTGACTTAAGCAGCTCCTTCATTACCGTTCCCTTGCCTGCCCCTGAGGGTCCCGAAAGCACAAACAAAAGACCTTTTTTATTTTCACTCATAGGGACACCTCTATTCGATATTCTGTATCTGCTCTCTTATCTTCTCAAGCTCGCTCTTTGCGTCCACAACTATATTTGTAATAAGAAGATCGTTGGATTTGGAACCCATTGTATTTATTTCCCTGTTCATCTCCTGCACAAGAAAATCCAGCTTACGTCCTACGGGAGCAGTTTCCTCAACTATGGACTTCATCTGCTCTATATGTGAGTACATTCTTGTAATTTCCTCGTCAATACACGCCTTGTCAGAGAATATAAGCACCTCTGTAAGTATTCTGGACTCATCTGCCTTTATTTCTTCAAGCTCATTCAGCTTTTCCGTAAGCCTTGTCTTATAGTCCTCTGCAACAAAGGGCGCTCTTTCGTTTATTTTATCTACGGCAGCCTTTATTACAACAAGCTTTTCAAGTATGCTTGCCTTTAAGGCGCTGCCTTCCCTTTCCCTCATAGCCACAAAGTTATCAAGAGCCTCGTTTACCGCATTTGTAAGACATTCATCTATTTCATTATCGGCATTTTCGCTGAGAAGGCCCTTCTCCACAGAAATAACATCGGGGAATTTAGCCACAAGATCAAGTGATATATCATCTTTAAAGCCATACTTTTCCTTTAAAACGGAAAGAGCTGCTATATAGCTTTCCGCCACGTTTTCATTTACGCTGATGCTTACATCGTCCTTGGAATAGGTCTCAAAGCTGACAAATACGTCGGTCTTGCCTCTGAATACCTTTGCGCCTATTATTTTCTTTATCTTATCCTCATAGGGCATCATTACTCTGGGCAGCTTTACCGTAACGTCATTGTATCTGTGATTTACTGCCTTTATCTCCACAACAAATTTTCTGTTGTACATCGCACATTCACCACGGCCATAGCCTGTCATACTGTGCATTTATAACACCTCGCTTTAGTAATACTCATCAGAATAAAGTATACAATATTTTTACAGTAATTAAAAGCTTTTTTAATAAATTTTTTAAAATATTCATATTTAATTAACAATTATACCATAAAATTAAAGGATGCGGCAAAAAACCACATCCTATTATACAAAATATTATGTTCAAAAGCCGACAATACCTTGCAAGCCCTATATTCTAAGCAAATACTATCTCGCCTGTTCCTGCATCCATTGACTCCACTATAGCAAGGGATTCAAGTCTGTAGCCCAGGTTTCTTATGATCTTGCCGCCGTTCTGAAAGCCCTTTTCTATAGCTATTCCTATGCCTGCGACCTGAGCGCCTGCATCGTTTACTATGGATATAAGTCCCTGTAATGCGCAGCCGTTTGCAAGAAAATCATCTATAATAAGCACCTTGTCATCGGGGCTTATGAGCTTTTTGGAAACTATTACCTGATTTTTGCACTTGTGGGTAAAGGACTCCACCTCTGCTATGTACATTTCGCCCTCTATGTTTATGCTCTTGGACTTCTTGGCAAATACCACAGGCACATCAAAATGCTGAGCCACAACACAGGCAATGCCTATGCCCGATGCCTCTATTGTTATTATCTTGTTTATCTCAACGTCCTTAAAGCGCTTTTTGAATTCCTTGCCCATTTCATTAAAAAGCTTAATATCCATCTGGTGATTTAAAAAGCGGTCAACCTTTAAAACATTGCCCTCTTCCACTACTCCCTGTTCTACTATCTTCTTTTCGAGGAAATTCATACGGTACAGTCCTTTCTTATATATTTTTTTACATTTTACACCATATAAACACAATTTTCAATTACTTTTTAAACTTTTCCGCTCTTATTTTAATAAGCTGGGCGCATATGCTTATCGCTATTTCGGCAGGAGTCCTGCTGCCTATGTCGAGCCCTATAGGTGTCGTTACTCTTTTAAGCTGCTCCGGAGTTATGCCCTCAGCCATAAGCATATCATTTATATATTTTGTTTTGGCTCTGCTGCCTACAACCCCTATATAGGAGGCTTTTGTACCAAGGGCAAATCTTTCACACTCGGCATCTCCCATATGTCCTCTTGTCATTATGGCAATATAGTCGTTTTCATTCACCTGTATGTCTATACTGTCATAATCGGAACACAGTACATTGTCTGCGTCGGGGAACAGCTTCTTGTCGGCATATTCCTCTCTGTCGTCGATCACAGTTACTCTGAAGCCCGTATGCGCAAGCAAGGGAACTGTTTCCTGTGACAGATGTCCTCCGCCGAATACATATACCATACCATCATAATTAAATTTTTCATAATAATATTTATCGTCTGTAAAGCAATATTCATTGCTTTCGATGTCATAGCTTATACTTGCCCTTCCGCTGCAAAGGGGCAGCATTAACCAATAAGGTTTTCCGCTGTTATGGGCGGCGATACCCTTTTCGCCAATGTACTCATCTGCATAATAAAAAAGTATTTTTACAATTCCGCCGCATACAGTACCTATATCAGAGGTGTTTATATCCCATACCGTATTTTCTTTATTGCGCAAAACCTCCTGAGCCTTTAATATAGCAAGGTATTCAAGCTTGCCGCCTCCGACAGTGCCGTATATTCTGCCTTCCCTGCCTACAAGCATATATGCTCCTGTCTTGCCCGGTACAGAGCCTTCCGTATCTATTACCGCAGCTATCACTGTATCTGTATTTTTTCTTTCCTTAAGTATTTCAAATAATTGTTTCATTCTTCTCCACCATGTATCTGCACACAAGCTGAAGTACACTGCCGCCTATACACCTTGCCTTGTCCGATATCTTAAAGCAGTTTTCATATTCTTCTCTGCGCGGGTCAATATCGGCTATTTTAAGTCCCCTGTGTACGCAAAAGCCGTCCTTTATAATACCTCTTATAATTCCTGTAATAGAGGCATATACATTTTCATTTCCCACAAAGGCAATAACATCGCCCTTTTCCGTAAAGGCTCCTATATCCTTTACTATTTTGATAATACCCTCAGAGGGAGAGTGTATTACTCTCTCCTTTGTATAGCCTGCTATATTTCCCGGAATACCTGTATTTTCTGCGGCTGTTCCCTCGGAGATGATCCTTCCGAGGTCATGGCCTCTCTGTGTTTCCACAACATAATCAACATCTCTGCCTGCCGTAAATCCGGGTCCTAAAGCGATAGTCATAGGCGCCATATCTATATTTGTATTTATATTTCTCTTTGCAAGTATACCGTCTATGAGAATGTCAGGTCTTAATTTTGAAATATTGTCTCCCGCTTCATCAACAAGCACAGGGACACAGCCTTTTTTAGCAATATCAAGAGCATTGTCAATGTTATCCACCCTTACGGCCTTCATTCCCTCTATTGTTTTTTCACCGTCATATACCGCCTCGCATACCGATACCTGACGTCTTATGGCAGTGGGCTTGCCTATCTCAAGCACAACAGGTATAAGTCCTGCTGACCAAAGGCTGTATATAGTGCCTGTGGCAATATCCCCTCCGCCTCTTACAAGTATAAACGGTTTTAACATAATAATTCTCCTTACATTTTAAGGGTATATATACCCTCAAAGCCTGTTATTGCCTCTGAGTATTTTTCATATTCCTCTTTAGTCATACGCCAGGCAAGTCCACAGCCTGCGGAAATCTCAACAGGCAAAGGAATGAGCCTGCCCGATATATTTTCAGATATGCACTTTTTCTCAAAAGCCATAGCCTCGGCAGTATGACTGAAGGTCACTATATAATAAAGTTTTTTCTCTCTCATTGTTCTGACAATTCCCTAAGAGCATTTATACCCTTGTCTATCTCTTCCTCAGTATTGAAATATGAAAAGCTGAAACGCACGGCGCCTGTCTTGTCTGTACCAAGGGCTCTATGCATAAGAGGAGCGCAGTGGGCCCCTGCTCTTGTGCATATGCCATAATCTGTCCACAGTCTGTCGCAGAGAACATCGGAGGATATTCCGTCTATATTCAGCGTAACTATAGGAGCCCTTTTTTCCGCATTTATATCGCCGTAAAGCCTTATACCCTTTATATCCCGTATACCGCTTATAAAACGGTCTGCAAGGGCCTTTTCCCTGGCGAATATATTTTCTGTGCCTGTTTCCGCTATAAAATCCAAAGCGGCATTAAGTCCTGCTATACCGTGGCAATTAAGAGTACCCGCCTCAAGAACATCTGGCATATGCGGAGGCTGCTCTCTGTCAAAGCTGTGTATTCCGCTGCCGCCAACTCTAAACGGCTTTATATCTATGTCCTTTCTCACATAGATACCCCCTGTACCCTGGGGACCCATAAGAGATTTATGTCCTGTAAAGCACAAAATGTCAATGCCTGTTTCCTCTGCCTTTATATCGATAACTCCCGCTGTCTGCGCCGCATCTACGACAAGAAGAGCATTATTTCTGTGAGCAAGGTCGGATATCTTCTTTAAATCGGTTATATTGCCTGTGACATTTGAAGCATGGTTTATAAATACAGCCCTTGTATTATTCTTTATTTCTATATCATGGTCTATACTGCCAAGCTTGTCCGCCCTTATCACAGTAAGCTCTGCGCCGCTTTTATAAAGAGGTCTCAATACCGAATTGTGTTCGCATTCCGTTGTAATAATACTGTCGGTACTGCTGACAACAAAGTTTACCGCTATATTAAGAGCATCTGTAGCGTTCAGAGTAAATGCTATCCTTGAAGGGTCATTTATACCAAGAAGTGCTGCAAGCTTTTCTCTTGTATCATATACAAGCCTTGAGGCTCTCAATGACGGTTCATGAGCTCCCCTTGACGGATTACCCATAGTATCGAGGGAATCATATACGGCTTTTTTTACTCCTTCGGGCTTATGGATAGTTGTTGCCGCATTATCAAAGTATATCATGGCTTTATGATAAGACCTGCGCCAAGCATTTTTTCCGCTATGGCATACATATTGGTAACGCTGCCTACCTTAAGCTTATCGCTTAGTCCATAGTGATTAAGACAGGTGCCGCAGGTCATTATCTCAACACCCTGAGCCTCAAGAGATCTGATATCCTCCAATGCAGGGGAGCTTTCACAGGTAAGCCTTGCTCCTCCGTTGTAGAATAAAATAGCGGAAGGCAGTTCATCCTGTTGGGTAAGAGCAAATATAAAGGCCTTCATAAGCGCCGCTCCCAGTTCGTCATCACCGTTTCCCATATATGATGATGATATCACGACCAGTTTATTTCCTCTGATGTCGGGAGTACATACCTCCTCCGACTTTTCCTCAACAGCTGCATCGCCTATGGTCATAACAACTCTGTACTGACCTTCTCCCAGCTTTTCGGCAGCAACACCATATCCCTTCTGATTTGCCATTTTGGTAAGATTTTGTACGGCTATTTCATTATCCACAAGTGTTTCCACCTGCCCGCTGCCGTTTAATTCCTTAATGGCATTCTTAGTCTTTACAACAGGTATGGGACAAGCATCTCCCATAGCATTTACTTTTATCATAATTATTCTCCTTTTACCAGTATTTCGGTATCCTTTTTATCTGTAAGTCTGCCAACTGCCTCGGCAGGTATATCTTTGCTCTTCATTTCTTCAAGCATTTTTTTCGCCTCACTTTCAGGCAGAGCTATTAGCAAGCCTCCCGAAGTCTGAGGATCAAACAGTATCTCCTCCATGGCAAAGCTTATATTTTCAAATTTAACATTATCTCCTATGAAGTTTCTGTTTCTCTGTCCTGCCGCAGTCAGCAGAAATTCATCGGCATAGTCCCTTGCCTCTTTTATGTATGGTATATTATCGGCAAAGACCTGACAGGAAAGCCTATTGTCCAACATTTCATGGAGATGGCCTAAAAAGCCAAAGCCCGTTACATCTGTGCAGCCGTGTACATCATAGTCTTTGCATATTTCGGCGGCATATTTATTCAGCGTCGTCATAGAGCCTATAGCCTCTGCCATTGCCGCCTCGGATGCCTCGCCTACTCTGTTGGCAGTACATACTATGCCTACGCCCAATTTCTTTGTAAGCACAAGCACATCGCCGACATGACCGCCGTTGTTTTTATATATACTGCGCGGATCAACGATACCCGTAACGGATAAGCCGTATTTCACATCGCTGTCGGCTATGGAATGACCTCCGGCAAGTATGCCTCCCGCCTCTATTACCTTTTCCGAGCCTCCCTGCATTATTTCACCTAATATATTCAGGTCCATATTTTCGGGAAAGCATACGATATTAAGGGCAGTCTTTACCTGACCGCCCATAGCATATATATCGCTCAGGGCATTTGCCGCCGCTATCCTGCCAAAGGTATAGGGATCATCCACCATAGGTGGAAAGAAATCCAAGGTCTGCACAAAAGCAGTGTCCTCCGATATCTTATAAACGGCAGCGTCGTCCCTGCTGTCAAAGCCAACTATCAAATTTTCATCAAAGGGTTCCTTCGGCAGCTTTTCAAGTATGCGCGAAAGTACTCCCGCGCCCAGCTTTGCCGTACAGCCGCCACCCTTACAAAATACTATTTTATCAGCCATAAACCATACCGCCTATATTTTCAATAAGATATATATTTTCCTTAAGAGAGCATACAAAGGACCTTATACCCTTGTCATTAAGTAACTTCTTGATCCTTCTGCCCTTTTCCCTTAATTCCTTATTGTCGCATTTATTTATTACAACATAATATTTTCTGCTGCCTACACCCTTCATAGTACCCTTTTGGGAGGACAGTATTTCCGCAATATCCTCTTCCGTAAGTATATGGTCTTCATCGGTGCCTAAAAGCTCAGCGGCATTTTCACTGCCGTAGCACACCTCTCTGACAGGTCTGCCAAGGGCGTCTATTCCCACTACGCCTATTACCATATCGCTTTGCCGATGTATAACAGGCTCATATTCATAGGGAACCTTACAGGGCATACCTCTTGAACCGTCTGCCTCAATTATCGTAACATCGGCAAGGGATATATATCTTTCAAGCTCGTCAGGCTCCGAAAGCTTATTGTCCTGACATTTATTGCCTGCGACCGCTATACCGCCTCTGTCCCATATGCTGCCAAGCTGTTCTTCGTCTGCGGCATACTTGTAGCTTTCGGGCTTATATATATGGGTAGTTGTAGTCATAAGCACATTCATATTATTGTTACCGTACATTTCGGCAAGGCAGTACATAAGAGAAGTCTTTCCTCCTGCTCCCACTATGGAAATAACCAAATTCTTCTTGTCTATATCCATAAGCTCGGCACTGTTTTCGCACATATAGAAATATACGTCGTCAATATTTGCATTTATAATGGACTTGCCGCCCTTATCGCCCTGTATGAGCATTAATTCATTACGCCATAGAGGAGCGAATATACAAGGGTTACAGGGCTCGCCCTCTAGCGATCTGACTGCGCCAAGTGTTTTGCCCGATGCCAAAAAGCCTGCCGTAAGCCCTATAAGTGTATCAATGCTAAGGTTAGGCTGATCGCATACCATAAACATAAGAGCATTATCCTTATTGCTGACCTCGATACCCTTGTGTATAGACGATGAAATGCCCTCCTGAAATTGCATATTACAGATGTACTTCACATTTTCAAAGCCAGAACATATCTTCTCTATTTCCTCAAATCTTGAAACGACTATAATATTCTCAATTACATCCTTAAGCTTACTGCGCAGATCAACGGCATTTTCAAGGGCATATGAAAAAACAGGCTTTCCGTTGATTTTATGCAAAAGCTTATTTTCTCTGCCGTATCTCCTGCTTGCGCCGGCTGCCATAAGTATAATATCAATCTTCATCTTTCATCCCCTTGTATATCTTCTCCGGTGTTATGGGAAGCTCCCTTATCCTTACACCTGTCGCATTGTATACCGCATTGGCAATAGCCGGCGGCGGTGTATTTATAACTATTTCGCCTATAGACTTGGCGCCGAAGGGTCCTGTAGGCTCATAGCTTGGTTCAAAATCCACCTCAGTCCTTCCTACATCCTGTCTTGTGGGTATTCTGTACTGCATAAATGAATTGGAACGGCAAACGCCCTTTTCATTATAGCTTATATCCTCATACAGCGCCATACCTATGCCCTGAGCAATACCGCCTTCGGTCTGCACTCTGGCAAGATTGGGATTTATGACCGTACCGCAGTCCACTGCCGCCTTATAGTCTATGATATCCACCTTACCCGTTTCCTTGTCTACCTCTATTTCCACAGCGCCTGCCATAAACGGCGGAGGAGATACAGGGGAAGCATGACCCTCTGAGGCATAAAGCGCATTTGAGTTATTGCACATGGAACTGTTTGCTATATCCTTTAAGGATATTTTTTCATCGGCAGATATCCTGTATACCTCCTTGCCGTTGAAATCTACATCCTTTTCATCACAGCCCATAAGCAGAGCGCCGTATTTCTTTATTTTCTCCGTAAGACTTGCACAGGTCTTGACGACTGCCATACCTGTTATATAGGTAGTGCTTGACGCATAGGAACCCGAATCATAAGGCGAGGAATCCGTGTCAACACCCTGTACAACTATATTGTCTACATCGCAGCACATACAGTCTGCCGCCATCTGAGCAAGTATCGTATCACAGCCTGTTCCCATATCGGAAGCACCTATCATAAGGGAATAAAAGCCGTCGTCATTTACCTTAAGAGCAACGGAGCCTACGTCCAGGTTGGAAATACATGAACCCTGCAAGGCAAGAGCCATACCGACTGAACGTATCTTGCCGTTTCCCATATCCCTTGCGGGATATTTACTGTCCCAGTCTATCATATCCTTTACTTTTTCAAGGCAGCGGTCGAGAGCGCAGCTATTTGCAGGTTCATTGTAATAGGCAGGCATAATGTCGCCTTCCTTGGTAATATTTATTTCCCTTATCTTAGCCGGATCCATATTCAATTTATGAGCCAGTTCATCTACAGCTGACTCTACGGCAAAAATACCCTGGGGCGCGCCATAGCCTCTGTATGCACCTGCCGCCATAATATTTGTATACACTACATCATATACAAAACGATATGCCTCAGCCCTGCTGTAGAGCGCCAATGCCTTGTGTCCCGTAAGTCCTGCCGTTGTAGGTCCATGCTCTCCGTAAGCTCCTGTATTTGAAATTGAATACATATCAAGTGCCTTTATGATACCGTCCTTGGTGGCGCCTATCCTGACCTTTACCTCCATTTCATGTCTGGGCGAGGAGGCTGTCTGTGTTTCCTCTCTTGTAAACACAAGCTTGGAATTCTTGCCTGTCTTATATGTAACAAAGGCAGGATATACCTCCATTACTGCCGTCTGCTTGGCTCCAAAGCCTCCGCCTATCCTGGGCTTTATGACCCTTACATCTGCCTTGGGTATGCCAAGGGCAGTGGCAACTATACGTCTTACATGAAATGTTATCTGAGTAGCCGATACGATAGTAAGCCTGTTATATACATCCTTTGAGGCATAGGCTCTGAAGGTTTCCATCATAGCCTGCTGATTAGCCTTTGTATGGTAGGTCTCCTCCACTATAGCGTCACACTCTGAAAATGCCTTTTCAAGATCGCCGTTTTCGCTTACCTCATGGGCGCAAAGGTTTCTTTTATTGTCTGCGCCTACGGGACAAAGAGCCTTCCAGTTGTCCTCGGGGTGTACTATTATGCTGTTGTCCTTTGCCTTTCTGAAATCCAGAAGAGGCTCCAATACCTTATACTTTACTTTTATGAGCTTAAGCGCCTTTTCAGCCGCCTTTTCACTTTCTCCCGCCACTATGGCAACAGGGTCGCCTACATATCTGAGACGTTTTTCCAATATCAGCCTGTCGTAAGGGCTTGCCTCTGGATAGGTCTGTCCCGCAGTTGTAAATCTGTTATTCGGCACGTCCTTATATGTATATATAGCCTCTATGCCCGATACCTTTTCTGCCGCAGAGGTATTTATATCCTCTATAAGAGCATGGGCATAAGGACTTCTCAGAAGCTTTATGACAAGACAATCCTTAGGCGCAAGGTCATCGCAGTAAACAGGCTTGCCCGTTACAAGAGCCATAGCGTCCTTTTTTCTTACAGGCTTGCTTACAGACTTATAATCAGTCATCTGACCTCGCTCCCTTCTTATGCTCAATATATTTTTTAACAGCTCTCAGCTGTCCCATATATCCTGTGCAGCGGCAGAGATTTCCGCTGAGATATTCTTTGATATCCTCCTCGGAGGGGGCGTCAAGCTCTCTTGCCATAGCCAGTACATTCATAATAAAGCCGGGATTGCAGAAACCGCACTGTTCGGCTCCCTCGTCAGCCAGAAAAGCGCCAAACTCCGCCGCCTCCTCCTGCAGACCCTCAAGAGTGGTTATATGTCTGCCATTGGCACGCATAAGAGGAACGGTGCAGGAAAGTATGGGCTTGCCATCGAGCCATACCGTACAAAGTCCGCAGCCTGAGGTCTCACAGCCTCTTTTAACACTGTAGCAGCCCTTATCTCTCAGAAACTCCAGCATAGGCATATCGGGTTCTACATTATCGGTTATCTTTTTGCCATTTATCCATAATTTAATTTCCATAATGCACCTCAGTCTTTTCTATAGTCCTTTTAATAAGGACCTCTGCAATATGCTCTCTGTACTCTCCGCTTGCTCTCATATTGCTTTCGTAGTTAAAGCTCCTTGCGGTTTTTCTTGCATAATTTTCTATATCCTTAAGTACGTCAATACTGTCCGTTCTAATATCTGCCTTAGACGGTCTTGCGCCTATTGCCGTAGTTATTTTATCCTCGCCAATGGCAACGGCACAGGTGAGAACAGGAAAATCCGTAGACTGATTTCTGAAGGAGGAATATGCTATTTTAAGAGGTGTTTTTTTAACTGTGATTCCTAGCAGTAAATCGTTGTCATAGGGCATTTTCGCAAACTCATGCAGAGGCACAATGCCGCCCTTATGCAGCTTCACATAGCTGTCCATAACTATAAACATACTCAGCACATCGGAAAAGCCGAAACGTCCGTATATACTTCCCCCTACGGTAACGGTATTGCGGAACTGGGTACCTACTATGTGCCTTAGGCTTTCCTTAACGGCGCCTTTTGTATAGCTGTTAAGCCCCTTATGTAACTCAATATCCCTTAAGCTGACCATAGCGCCTATATCAAACTTCTCGCTGTTCTCTTCTATATTATCGAGACCCAGTCCGGAAATATCTATAGCAGTGTTCCACTGTCTTTTTCCCATTTTAAGCCATCCGTTGCCGCCTATTATCACATTGTTCCTTTTCTGATTAAGCTCATAAGCCTCCTCCGGGCTTATGGCAAAAACATAGTCGTTGCACCTCAGCATATCGATCCTGCCTCTCTTTAAATATTTTCCTATTATAATTTTACTATAAAACAGAAAAATTTACAATAAAAAATACAGCATAAGCCAAAATAGTTTATGCCGTATCATATATCTGTATTATATTAAGCCTCTGCTTCTTGCTCAGCCTTTTCATCCTCTTTGCTCTTAGGAAGTATAATGTTGAGTAAAATAGCAACACAGGCTGCGGGAACTATACCTGAACCGCCGAAGATAAGAGAAATAAATTCGGGGAGCTTGGCAAGTGCGTCTGCATTTGCGCCAAGGCCATAGCCAAGACCTAATGCAACGGAGATGATAGTTACATTTCTTGCTGTAACAGGCCACTTGGTAACAAGCTGAATACCGCTGACAACTATGGATGAGAACATCATAACTGCGGCGCCGCCAAGTACAGGCTGAGGCATAATTGAAACGATAGCTGCAAGCTTCGGGAATAAGCCGCAGAGAATAAGGAATATGGCGCCCATTGAAAGCGCATAGAGATTAACAACCTTAGTCATTGCTACAAGACCTACATTCTGTGAGAAGGAGGTATTGGGCAGTACACCAAAGAGTGCGGCAAGGGATGAACCTAAACCGTCACACATAACACCGCCTGAAAGCTCCTTATCAGTAGCCTCTCTGCCAAGACCGCCCTCAGTGATGCCTGAGATATCTCCCACTGTTTCAACAGCAGTAACTATAAACATAATGAGCATAGGCGCAATAGCCTTTGGTGAGAACACGAGCTTGACTGTCTCGCCTGTTGCCGCGTCCTTAAGTAAATATAAAGGTCTGGGTATAGAGAACCATGCGGCATCCTTGACCTTAGCCCAGTTGAGTACCCATGCCTTTGTAACTACCTCGCCTGTTTCGGGATTGGTAATAGTGGTAGGAAGTATCTGAGCCATAATAGCAACTACTATGTAACCGACAATAATGCCGAAAAGAATTGAAGATACACTGAGCATACCCTTAGTACCATGCTTTAAAGCAATTATTACGATAAGTACCACGAAGCCTACAAAAAGGTTTTCAAGTGAGCCGTAGTCCGCAACACCGCTGCCGCCTGCAAAAGACGCAACACCAACTGCTATAAGTGAAAGACCTATTGAAAGAACTACAGTACCCGTAACGACAGAGGGGAAGAACCTTCTTAAGGGCTTAAGGAAGCTGCCGAGAACGGTTTCAAACAAACCGCCTATGAAGGATGCTGCCATAATAGCGCTGTATGCTACGATACCGCCTCCCATAACAGTTGCAATACTTCTGCTGACACCTATAAAGCCTGAGCTTGTACCCATAATTATAGGAAGTCTGGCACCTACGGGACCGATCGTAAAGAGCTGTACCAATGTAACTACACCTGCTATAAGCATAGCATTCTGTAAAAGAGCGATCTGAAGCTCTGAACCTGAGCCTATACCGCAAGCGCCTGTTATTATAAGCAGCGGCGTAAGATTACCTACGAACATTGCCATAACGTGCTGTAGACCAAGAGGTATAGCAGTTTTCAAAGGCAGCTTGCCTTCAACGCTGTAAATGTTACCCATTTCCTTTGACATCGTTTTATCTCCTTTTCAAAAAAATTAATACAGAGATAATTATAACCTGTGTTCGACAAAATGTAAACAATTTTTTCAAAAAAATTTAAGAAATAATTAATAAATATTTTTTGTCCAAATAAATTTTTTGAGGAATGTCGTCTTTTGATGAAATTTTAAAGCACATATTTTTAAGTGCCTTATCCGAGGGTCTGAAATAAACCGTACTGCCAAAGGGTCCTTTTTTAATATAGGGTTCCTTTACACAAAAGCAAAGCATATCTCCCTTATCCTCAAAAGAAAAGCTGTGAGCCCTTACGGCAATATAATTTATATCTTTATTTTCCGAATAAAATTCAATATCCCAGTCGGGTATGTATACTTTACCCTTTCTGTATTCGGCTTTTGCAATATTCTCGCAGCCCGTAAGCGCAGCGGATATCCTGTCGGGAGGTTTTGTAAATATATCCTCTGTTTTTCCGTAGGCACATACTCTGCCGTTATCTATAACTATAATGTCGCTGCTTAAGGCATATATTTCTTCAAAGCTGTGTGAAACTGTTATTACAGTACCCTTAAAGTCCCTGAGTATATTTATAAGACTTGTCTGCATTTCATCGCGCATATAATGATCCAGTGATGAAAACGGTTCGTCCAGCAGTATAACATCGGGTTCGGAGGCAATTATCCTGGCAAGAGCCGTTCTCTGCCTTTGTCCCTGTGAAAGCTGTGAGGGAAGTCTGTCCGCTATATCCGTGAGACCAAACTTCGCCATTACTTTCCTTGCCTTTTCATCGGCATTTTTACCGATGCCCGCTTTTATGTTTTTCTCTACACTCATATTGCCGAAAAGAGCAAGGCTCTGAAACATATAGCCTGTTTTTCTCTTCTGAGGTATTATGTTGACCTTGTTTTTGCTGTCGAACAAGACCCTGCCGTCAATTTCTATAAAGCCCTCGTCAGGCTTTTCTATGCCTGCTATGGATTTGAGTGTAAGACTTTTTCCGCTGCCTGAGGCGCCTAATATGCCTATGCGTCTGCTCTCGCTCTTGTACTCTATATCCAGTCTGAATTTTCCGAGGTCCTTTTTTATATTTATATCAACGGACATAGCTATCTCCTCATAAGTCTTGAAAGCACTGTATTCATTAATAAAATGACTGTAAATGCTATAAGTATCACAACTACTACCCAAAAGCCTGCGGCGGAATAATTTCCGTCCTGTACCACCATGGCTATTTTTTGTGAAACCGTTGCGGTCTTTCCCGAAATATTGCCTGCAAGCATAGACGTGGCGCCGTATTCTCCCATTGCCCTTGCAAATGTAAGTATACTTCCTGAAATAAGTCCGTGGGCTGCAGCGGGAATAACGACCTTCACAAGTATTTTATACTCGCTCATTCCCAAGGTCCTTGCAGCGTATATTATATCCTTATCCACCTGTTCAAAGGCTGCCCTTGCATTTCTGTACATAAGGGGGAAGGATATAACAAAGGCGGCTGTTATACAGCCCAGCCATGACTGTATGACCTTTATATCAAAGGTGTTTAGCAAAAAAGAGCCTATGGGACGTCTGGTACTGAATACAAGCAGCAAAATAAAGCCTGCCGCCGTAGGCGGTATCACCATAGGCAGTGTGAGCAGGCTGTCTGTAAGGCACTTTATACTGCTGTTTTTACCGTATACCTTCCACGCTGTCCATATACCTATAAAAAAGGATAGCGCAGTAACGACTATCCCTGTTTTAAGGGATATGATAAGAGGGCTCCAGTCCATAAAACTACTCCTGTTCTACTATAAACATATACTTTTCATATACTTCCTTTGCCCTGTCTGAGCAGAGAAAATCATAGATGTCCTCTGCTGTATTGTCTGCATTGTCAAGCAAGGCTATAGGATATATAATATCTCCCGTAAGGGAATTATCTACGGTCTCAAGTATTTCAAGTCTGTCCTCATAGCCGTATGTATCAGAATAATATACCGTACCTACCTCACAGGCGCCCTCTGCCACAGCGGTAAGCACCTTGCTTACATTGTCGCACTCGTTTATCTCAGCTCCTCCGAGAGCCGTGGATATCTGAGCAGATGTAATGCCGCTTACATCATCGCTTTTTGGCAGTATTCCCAGAGCTATAAGCGCATTTCTGGTATATTCCCCGGCAGGAACACTACCTACCGCAAGAGCAATGCTCTTAGCCCTGCCTATATCCTTAAGTCCCGTGACCAAAGTATTGCTGTCCTTAAGGCTTATTGTCACAAGCTTATTATTAAGAAGCTCTTTTCTGCTGCCTTTTCTCACAAGGCTTTCCTCTTCAAGGCTGTCCATTTTGTTCTGCGCTGCCGAAAAGAATATATCACAGTCGTAGCCTTCCTTTATCTGTGATGCCAGCTTGCCTGAGCTGTCTGCATTTATGTTTATTTTTACATTGGGATTTTCCTCCATATATTCCTGAGCAAGCTCTGTAACGGCATTGTTGAGGCTAGCTGCTATAAATAAATTCACATCCTTGCTTTCCTTTTCCGAACAGCCTAAGCACAACATCAGCAGCATAATTACAGTCAAATATTTAATTTTTTTCATTTCCGCATTCTCCTTCGGTGCCTCTTAAAACACCTATACCGTGCTTTAATTCCGTAAGTATATATCCAAGGCATTCCATTACAGCCTTTGGACTTCCGGGAAGATTTATAATAAGGGTCTTTTTCCTTATTCCCGATTCGCCTCGGCTCAGCATAGCCCTTTTTGTAACAGTCATGGAATATGCCCTTATAGCCTCGGAAATACCTCTTGCCATTCTGTCGCATACCTCTATTGTTGCCTCGGGAGTGATATCCCTCTGAGAAAAGCCTGTTCCTCCCGTAGTAAGTATAAGGCATACCTGTCTTTGATCGCAAAGGCGAATAAGCTCCTTTTCAAGCATAGCCTTGTCATCGGGCAGAAGTAATCTTTCAACGACGTCGTAGCCCTCATTTATAAGCATATCCGCTGCAAGAGGACCGCTTTTGTCCTCCCTTTCTCCCTTATATCCCCTGTCGCTCAGAGTTATTACCGCAGCTGTAAGAACACTGTGTTTTTCCATTGCTATACTGTCATTCTCTTTGATATGACCGCCTTTTATGACCTTTGCAAAAACACCTTCCCTGGGCATAATACAGTCGCCCATCCTTTCATATATGGCGCACCTGTCATGACAGTCCTTGCCTATCTGAGTTATTTCCAGAACGACATCGCCTATAATAAGTCTTGTGCCTACGTCAAGGCTGCTCAGGTCTATACCCTCAGTCACTATGTTTTCACCAAAGGCGCCGTACTCCACCTGGGCAAATTGCTTTACCTTTTCATTGGCTATAAGGCTTATCTGCCTGTGCCATTTTCCGCCGTGAGCGTCGCCCTCGATACCCCAGTCCTCTGTAATATCCGCTTCCCTGACGGGATATTTGGGTGTGCCTCTTTTTTCACTTATACATATTGCCTTTACTTTACTATCCGCCGATCTCATTCATATCCTTCTTTTCCGTTATATTGTTTATGTTCTCAAAGCAATGTTCCTTTGGCTTGCTTTTGATCACTCTTTCTATCACCGCTTTGATATCCTCTGCATTTATGATATCTTCGCCCTCGTCATAACACAGACAGCCCTTTAAAAAGCCTTTGGATGTAAGACGTATCCTGTTGCAGCCTTCACAGAACTTAAGGCTTATGGGGCTTATAAGACCTACTCTTCCCTTATATCCCTCAACGGCATAGTATATTGCCGGGCCATTGCCCTTATCATCAAGCCTTTTCCCCTTTATAATACTGCCGTTCAGCACAGTGTCAAAGCTCTTGCCCCTGCCTATAGGCATCATTTCTATAAAACGCACGTCAATAAATCTGTCCTTTGCAAGCCTGAGTATATCCCCATCGTCATTTATGCCCTTTAAAAGCACCGTATTTATCCTTACGGGAATACCCATATCATATATACTGTCTATGCCCTTAAGCACAGTATCAAGACTGTCGCAGCCCGTAATACTCCTGTATTTTTCTCTGTCAAGGGTATCAAGGCTTATATTTACGCTGTCTGTTCCTGCTCTGTATATTTCCTCTGCGTATTTTTCAAGGAGTATGCCGTTTGTAGTCAGTGTTACGCTTTCAATTCCCTTAACAGCCTTAAGTTTCTTTATGAGATCGGTCACTCCTTCTCTTACAAGAGGCTCCCCTCCTGTAATTTTTATTTTACTTATGCCGAGAGCAGCTGCCTTTGTACATATATTTATGATCTCATCATAGCTTAAAACATCACTGTCTTTTTTACAATTGTCGGACATACAGTATCTGCATCTCAGATTGCATCTGTCCGTTACGGATACCCTCATATAGTCTATATCTCTGCCGTAGCTGTCCTTCACCTTATGCCTCCCATACTCCGCTTTTTCCTCCGCTTTTATAAAGCAGGCGGATATCCTCTATCCTCATGGCCTTATCTACAGCCTTACACATATCGTATATAGTCAGAAGAGCCGCCGAAACCCCTGTAAGCGCCTCCATTTCAACACCTGTCTTGCCTGTTGCCTTTGCCGTACATATAGCCGTGATACATTTTTTGTTTTCATCCGTTTCAAAGTCTATCTGTACCTTTGTAATATTCAGAACATGGCAGAGAGGTATTATCTCGGAGGTCTTTTTTGCCCCCATTATACCTGCTATACGCGCCGTACCTAGTACATCGCCCTTTTCTATTTTGTCGGAGACAGCAAGAAAAAAACATTCCTCATTCATATATATACTGCCCGATGCTTTTGCTTCTCTCACAGTATCCGCCTTATGGCTCACATCTACCATAACAGCCTCGCCCTTTTCATTGAAATGACTGAACTCCGCCATATTATTCACCCTTTCCGAAACCGCAGTTGGGAAATGTACATACATCACAGGACAGACAAAGTCCGCCTTCTCCCATTATATCAAGGTCGTTTTTACAAAGCTTTTCTCCCGTAAGCACCCGCGGAAGAACTATGTCGAATATAGTCCTTTCAGAATACATAACACAGCCGGGGAGACCCATAACAGGCACATTGCTCTTATATGCCAGCATAAACATAGCTCCGGGCAGCACGGGAGCGCCGTAGGTCACTATATCCGCGCCTGTATTTCTTATGGCAAAAGGCGTCCTGTCGTCAGGGTCTACGCTCATACCTCCTGTGCATATGACCATATCAACACCTTTATCTATCATAGAGTTTATGCCCTCTGTGATTTGACCGTTGTCGTCGCCGCTGTAGATATGCTCTGTAATTTTTACACCGTATTCCTTAAGCTTTTCCTCTATTACAGGTGTAAAGGTATCCTTTATGATACCCTTTAACACTTCGCTTCCCGTTGCTATGACGCCTGCTGTCCTCAGAATATAGGGCTTTATATCAAATATGGGTGAGCCGACACCTTCAGCCCTTTCCATTTTTTCCCTTTCTATCACGAGAGGTATTATCCTTGTGCCTGCTATCTTATCTCCCTTTTTAACGGGAAAATTGCCATGCCGTGAGGCTATCATCATTTCGCCCATGGAATTGATTTTTTTAAGCTTTTCTCTGTCTGTTTTAAGCACTCCGTCAATGTCTGCAATAAGCTCTATCTTGCCCTCGCTTACATCCGTACCGTGCATATTTTCACCCTTGCACAGTCTGTACAATATCATTGCGGCATCGTTTTCGTGGAGCATATTTTCATTGTTTTCCCATATGTATATATGCTCCTTGCCTACGCTGAGAAGTACGGGAATGTCCTCTTCCCTTATGATATGTCCCTTTCTGAACACAGGTCCTTTTTTTACGTCTTTAATTATCTGTGTTATATCGTGACAGAGTATCTGCCCTACAGCGTCTTCTGTTTTTATCAGTTTCATATTATCACTCACTTATATTTTAATAAGTCCCGCCTTGTACATTTTATCCACAGCAGTGATTATGCCTATCTTGCCGTGGAACCAAGTAAGTCCGCCCTGCATATATACGGTATAAGGCTCCTTCATAGGCGCATCGGCGCTAAGCTCTATGGAGCTTCCCTGTACAAAGGCGCCTGCCGCCATTATTACCTGACAGTCATAGCCCGGCATATCCCATGGTTCGGGCTTGACAAAGCTGTCCACAGCGGCTCCCGCCTGTATGCCGCCGCAGAATGCAATTACATTTTCGGCGTTCTTCAGTTGTATAGCTTCAACAATATCGGGTCTGGGCTCATTTACCTTGGGCATACACTCATAGCCCAGCCTTTCAAATACCGCCGCCGCAAAAAGAGCCGTCTTAAGCCCTGAATTCACTACATTGGGCGCCAGGAAAAGTCCCTGTAATAAAGAGGTGGTAACGCCTAAGCTGGGACCTACCTCCCTGCCCATACCGGGAGCCGTAAGCCTGTAGGCGGCATTTTCCACATACTCCTTTTTACCGACTATATATCCGCCTACGGGAGCCAATCCGCCTCCCGGATTTTTTATAAGAGAGCCTACAGTAAGGTCGGCGCCTACATCCGTAGGCTCCAGTATATCCGCAAATTCGCAGTAGCAGTTGTCCACCATACATATGATATTTGGGTCTATCTGTTTGACCCTGTCTATTATCTTTTTAACAGTGTCTATAGTAAGACTTGGTCTGTATTCATAGCCCTTTGACCGCTGTATAGTCACAAGCCTTGTTTTGCTGCTTATAACAGAGGGGATATTATCTATATCCACAGTGCCGTCTTTAAGCAAGGGCAGCTCCTTATAAAGAATACCGTAGTCCGTAAGGGAACCCTTTACCTTTCTTTTTGCGCCTATTACTCCCTCAAGGGTATCATAGGGCGCACCTGCAACAGAAACCAGCTCATCGCCGTATTTAAGATTGCCGAAAAGAGCTACGGTCAGAGCGTGTGTTCCCGAAATTATCTGCGCCCGCACAAGAGCCGCCTCCGCATTGAAAACATCTGCGTATATATCCTCCAGCTTATCCCTGCCTATGTCGTTATATCCATAACCCGTAGTTCCGCTGAAGGCGGCGTCGCTCAGATTATTTTTCTGCATGGCTCTCAGTACCTTGTACTGATTGAATTCGCTTATTTCATCTATCTCACTGAATTTATGCCTTATGCTCTTTTCTGTATCAAGGCAGAGCTCCAGCACCTTATCATCTATTCCGAAGGTTTTTGTTATATAGTCTTTCAGCATAGTAACTCCTTAATGTCATTTCTTATAAGCTGTGCAATTTCTACTGCATTTTTATACTCGTTTACATCTATCCATGTTCCGCTGCTCTGATGTCTGAACCAAGTAAGCTGACGTCTTGCAAAGTGTCTTGTATCTCTTTTCAGTATATATACTGCCTCTTCAAGAGAATACTCACCCTCAAGATAACCTATTATCTCCTTATAGCCCAGACCCTTCATAGATACAAGAGAGCGGTCGTATTTTTCCATAAGACCCTTTACCTCTTCCACAAGTCCCTGCTCAAGCATAATATCTATCCTCTTTTCAATACGGGAATAGAGCATGGCTCTGTCCATATTGAGTATATAGCTCTTTACATTGTAGGCAGGCTCTCTCAAACGCTCCCTTTTGTTGTATTCGGAAAACTTTTCGCCTGTATCCTTGCAGTATTCTATTGCTCTTATCACTCTCTTTACGTTATTGGGATGAACGGTAAGGGCATACTCGGGGTCAAGCTCCTTCAATATAGCATATACATAGTCGTTGCCCTTCTCCCTTGCCGTGTTTTCAAGCTCTGTTCTTAGGGTATTGTCCTTTTCTCCCGGGGTGAAATCATTATCATATATCAGTCCGTTTACATAAAAGCCTGTTCCGCCTACAAGTATAGGCATTTTACCCTTATGGTATATTTCATCAAGAGCCTGCTTGGCAAGCTTCTGAAACACGGCTATAGAAAAATCCTCATCGGGATAAAGCGCATCTATAAGATAATGCTTTATACCCTGTTTTTCCTCCTCCGTGACCTTTGCCGTACCTATATCCATTCCCTTGTATACCTGCATACAGTCAGCCGATATTATTTCACCGTCAATAAGCTTTGCCAGTTCCACAGACACTGCGGTCTTTCCGCTTGCCGTAGGTCCCGCTATGGTTATTAAAGGCGGTTTCATAAAATCACCTCATTTCAGACAAATATTATACTATATTCAAAGCCGATTTGTAAATAATTTTCGGAAATTTGCCAATACTTATTTTATTGTAATAAAATTGTAATTGTAAATGTAAAAAAAAAGATGTATTATAGTATTATGGTTATTTTGTAATTTTTTGGAGGTTTAGCCATATGTTTGGAAAAGATATAGGAATAGATCTGGGAACAGCTAACACCCTTGTCTATGTAAGAGGCAAAGGTATTATTATAAATGAACCCTCTGTTGTCGCTATTGATACCGTCACAAAGGAGGTATTGGCTGTAGGCAGCGAGGCTAAGGAAATGATAGGCAGGACACCTGGGAACATAGTTGCCATAAGACCTATGAAAAACGGTGTTATAGCCGATTATGCAGTTACGGAGGCTATGCTCAGATATTTTGTAAAAAGAGTCTATCCCCAAAGCTCATTTGCTCCTAAGCCAAGAATAGTTATATGTGTACCCTCAGGTGTTACGGCTGTTGAGAAAAGAGCAGTGATAGAGGCGGCTGTAGGCGCAGGCGCAAGAGAAAAGCACGTTTATGTCATAGCAGAGCCAATGGCAGCTGCCTTAGGCGCAAACCTGCGTGTTGAGGAGCCTGCAGGCAGTATGGTCGTGGATATAGGCGGAGGTACAAGCGAGGTTGCTGTTATATCTCTGGGCGGCATAGTTGCAAGCCGTTCTGTAAGAGTAGCGGGAGACCAGTTCGATACCAATATAATCAACTATGTCAGAAAGCACTATAACATAGCCATAGGCGAAGTGACCGCTGAAATAATAAAGAAAACTGTAGGCTGCGCCTACATAGATATGGATACAAAGATCGAGGAAATAACCGTAAAGGGACGCGACCTTATGACAGGTCTACCAAAGGCGCTCACCATTAATTCCTCACAGGTGCAGAAGGCTCTTGCAGAGCCTGTAGACACAATAATAGACGCTATAAAATGCACGCTTGAGGACACACCTCCGGAGCTTGCTGCAGATATAATGGAAATAGGCATTCATCTTACAGGAGGCGGCGCTCTTCTCAGAGGACTTGACAAGCTTATAAACATAGAAACAGGTATGCCCGTGTATATAGCCGAAAGCCCTCTGGACTGTGTAGCGGAAGGCGCAGGAAAGATAATTGAAGATATAGACATAATAAACAAGCTATCCACCAACGAGAAAAGGACATTGAATTAAAGGTATGATATTGTGAAAAACAGATATAAATTTATAGTTATTGCGCTTGCCGTAGTATCCTTAGGCTGCGCAGGCTTTTCTTATAAAAGGAATATGCCCACTCCCGTGGAAACGGCATTGGGCTATGTTACCGCACCCATACAGGGTCTAAGCGTAAAGATCATTGATAAGCTGGGCTCATTTACAGGTTATTTCAGGGACAAGGGCGAGCTTAACGCAGAAAAGGAACGGCTTAAGGAGGAGCTGCTTATTGCCAGGGCAGAAATAAACAGGCTCAAGCTTATTGAGGACGAAAATGCACAGCTTGACGCTCTTCTTAAGATACAGAATTCATATTCGGACTACTCTACCATAGGCGCTAAGGTCATAGCAAAAGACCCTGGAAATTGGTTTTCTACCTTCATTATAGATAAGGGCACCAATTACGGACTTAAGAAAAATATGGCGGTCATGACTGCCGACGGACTTGTAGGAAAAATAAGGGAGTGCGGATATAACTACTCAAAGGTGGTTTCCATAATAGACGACACCGACGCTGTAAGCGCTCAGAGTGTGAGAACAAACAGCATAGGCTATGTTACGGCAGATTTTTCAGAAGAGGCTCAGTGTAAAATGCGCTATTCCGAAAACGCCTCCGATATACTTGCAGGAGATGAGATAGTCACCTCCCACATCAGCGAGATATATCCTCCCGGCATAAGCATAGGTCATGTCAAAAGACTTACAACAGATGACAAGACCTCTATGAAATATGCTATCATTGAACCCTCCGCAGATTTTTCAAAGCTCGACTATGTGCTTGTCATAACAAAGGAACCGGGCTACGAATTTATTGAGGCGACCACTGAAAGCGGTGAGAATAAATGAGATATATAATTTATTTTGCGGCTTCACTTATTATTTTTATGCTGCAGTCCACCTTTGGACGCTATGTGGAGATAGCAGGCATTGTGCCAAATATAATGCTTGCTTTTACAGTATGTACGGCATATATGGGCAGTGCTGAAAGAGGTCTTGCGCTCGGTATCGTTATGGGACTTTTGCAG
Organism: uncultured Clostridia bacterium; assembly: GCA_947589665.1. Taxonomy (GTDB): domain Bacteria; phylum Bacillota; class Clostridia; order Lachnospirales; family CAG-274; genus CANPXH01. The sequence continues at coordinate 17,209 of CANQBJ010000009.1, read as the reverse complement.
GACTGCTTTTTTGGCTATTATATAGGCTGCAATCTATTTCTGTACGGCATTATTGGGTACACAACAGGTGTGCTTTCACAAAATCTGTACAAGGATAATATAGCTACATCTGTTTTATTTATAACCGCAGCCACTTTGTTTTACAATTTAGGCTTTTTTGTAATAAACATACTTCTTAAGGGTCACACTGATATTTCAGGCTATATATATATGAAAATACTACCCGAAACGGTCTATAACGCTATTGTTACACTGCCTGTTTTCTATATCGCAAAAGCCCTTAACAACATATCGGAAACTAAACTCAACAGAATTATATAGACGGGAAACAGGTATGAAGGATTTTTTGCGTAATTTAACTAAAACGGAAAATTATAGACTTTATTTAATGCATTTTATAATTGTGATACTGTTTTGCATACTTATAGTAAAGCTGTTCTCCCTACAGATATCACGAGGCGATTACTACAGCCAGGAGGTAATGGGTACAGCAGTAAGGAATGTAGACGTAGAGGCATCAAGAGGCGCAATATATGACCGTTTCGGCAGAGCCCTTGCTGTAAACAACACCGCCTATGCCGTATGCCTTGATCCCAGTGTAGGCGCAGACAATCTCAACAGCGTACTCCATGAGCTTATAAAGCTTTTGGAAAGCAATAATGAAAAAATAGTTGTAACTCTTCCCATAACATCTGCACTCCCCCACGAATTTCTTTTTGACGGAAGTATATCTCAGGAAAAGAGATGGAAGGAGGATATGAATTTAGAGGAGGACCTTAATGCGGAACAGTGCTTTGACGCGCTCAGGCAAAAGTTTGAAATAAGCTCCGAAATAGATGATACCGAGGCAGGGAAGATAATGGCGCTTCGCTGTGAGCTTTATAAAAGGAGATTTTCTCAATATATACCCATACCCATAGCCTACAACATCTCAGAAAAAACCGCCACCGCCATACAGGAGCAAAGCTCCTCTTATCCCTGTGTATATGTGGATTACCAGTCACAAAGGCAATATCCTTACGGCAAATATTTTTCCCATATACTGGGATATATCGGCACCGTTTCCGAGGAAGAGCTTACAGGCGCCAATAAGGACAAGTATGACCTTGACGACCAGATAGGCAAGGACGGTATTGAACAGGCATTTGAAGGCTATTTGAAGGGTACCGACGGAAGTCAGTATATAGAAATAGACAGTTCGGGAAAAAGAATATCCACTATAGAGGACGAGGGGACGGCTCCCGTAAACGGAAATAACGTATATCTAACTGTAGACGGTTCTGTGCAGCAGACTGCCTATGACGCTCTTGAGGACGCTCTTACAGCAGTACAGCTAAACAGACTTTCAGGCGGAGATTTCGGCTATTCCTACAGCGATGTTTTCGCCTCCATGATAAAGAGCAATACCATAAGGATAAGAAATATATTAAATTCCAAGGAAGGCACTACTCAGGGACGTCTTAAAGCATATATTCTGTCACAGGACAGCAGTGCCGCCGAGGATATGGAAAAGGCAAGGCAAATACTTCTGAAGGGCTTTGAACAGGGCGGTATTTCAGGAACACAGCTTATTATAGCATTGTACGAGCAGGGTCAGATAACCGATAAGGACGGTGTCATATCTGCTCTAAAAAACGGCAGAATGTCAGCCTCTTCCGCTCTGGTCAGAAAGATGCAGTCTCAGGAAATAACTCCTCAGATGACAGCTATGGACCCCTGTACAGGCTCAGTTACCGTGACCGATGTACATGACGGCAGTATCATTGCAGCCGTATCATATCCGTCCTATGACAACAACGAGCTTGTAAACAGCTTTAACAATGAATATTATTTACAGCTGCAGACAGACCCTACTACGCCTATGGTAAACAGACCCTTTACCGAGCCGAGAGCCCCAGGCTCTACATTTAAGATGATAACGGCAGTCGCAGGACTACAGGAGGGTATAATAACACCCTACTCCACCATATACGACAAGGGTACGTTCACCGATGCAGGCAGACCCTTTGCCCGCTGCTGGATAGGAGGAGGAAACGGCTCCCACGGCGCCATAAATGTATCTGAGGCCCTTGAGGTAAGCTGTAATTACTTTTTCTATACCCTGGGTTACAGAATGGGCATAGGCACGCTCAATAAATATATGGAGGCTGTGGGACTTAATTCGCCTACAGGTGTAGAGATATACGAGTTATACAACTCAAAGACAATGATGGACTATCCCTCCAGGATATCATCACCGGAATATAAGGCATATGTTACAAAGCAGAGATATAAGGACCCGTCTCAAAGCGATATGAAATGGTCGGCAGGCGATACCATAAGGACTGCCATAGGTCAGTCCTATAACAACTATACCTCCGCCTCATTATCCAAATATGTTGCAACTATCGCCAACGGAGGCACAAGATATAAAAGCCATTTCCTCAGCTCAATAGCTGACGAAAGTGGAAATACCGTTGAAAAGTACGAAACTGTAGAGGAAGAAAAGATACCTATAAAGAAGGAAAATCTTGACGCTGTGTTCAAGGGTATGAATCTTGTAACAAAGGGCGGCAGCGGTACTCTTAGGAGGAGCTTTACAGACTACGATATAAATATAGGCGCCAAATCGGGAACGGCGCAGGAATCTTCAAGCAGAAGCGAGCATACTACATTTGTTGCCTTTGCTCCCTATGAAAGCCCGCAGATATCCATAGCCGTGATAATACCCTTTGGCGACAATGCCGCCACAGCCCCTGCGCCTACTGTGGCAAAAAAGGTAATAAGCAAGTATTTGCAGACGGATACAACAATAGAAAACAGAAGTTATAATATTCTTCTCAAATAAAATGTAAAATAATAGCGTAATTTTTCAATTATGATTTTAGTAATATGGACACTCATTGTGTTATCATAACTTATATATACTTTATACTTAGGAGGATAATAATGAGTGAGGTAATAGTAGTAACATCCGGAAAGGGAGGCGTAGGTAAAACTACCACCTCCGCCAATATAGGCACAGGTCTTGCCATAGCGGGGAAAAGCGTAGTTATGATAGACGCAGATATAGGCTTAAGAAATCTGGATGTGGTAATGGGACTTGAAAACAGAATAATTTATGACCTTGTAAATGTAATAGAAGGCACCTGCCGTTTAAGACAGGCTCTTGTCCGCGACAAAAGGTACGAAGGTCTGTACCTTCTGCCTGCCGCTCAGACAAGGGATAAAACGGCGGTCACACCCGAACAGATGGCAAAGCTTTGCAGCAGTATTGAGGAGGAAGGCTTTGACTATATCATAATCGACTGCCCCGCAGGTATAGAACAGGGCTTTAAAAATGCCATAGCAGGAGCGGACAGAGCTATAGTCGTAACTACACCCGAAATATCTGCTGTAAGGGATGCCGACAGAATAATAGGTATGCTTGAGGCAAACGGTCTTGAAAGACCTATGCTCATACTCAACAGAATAAGGGTAGATATGGTACAGAGAAATGAAATGATGTCTTTGGAGGATGTATCTGAAATACTGGCAATAGATACACTGGGCATAATACCCGACGATGAAAGCATAGTCGTATCCACAAACAAGGGCGAGCCTGCCGTAGCTGTAGAGGACTCTGTGGCAGGCGCCGCTTACAGAAATATAGTAAGCCGTATTATGGGTGAGGAGGTACCTCTTATGGAGCTTATTCCACCTACGCGCACAACACTTTTTGAAAGGCTCAGAAAGTGGTTTAGGAAAGAAAAGGAGTGATATTATGGAAAATATACGCTCCTCGGGAAATATAGCCAGAAGCAGGCTTAAATATATGCTTTTGAACGACAGGGTCGCCTGTACGGCAGAAACGCTGTCCATGATAAGAAAGGATATATACAGGGTACTTTCCAACTATATGGATATAGACGAAAATATAGAGCTGGTATTTGAACAGGGAGATGTTCCCTCTTCATCATATCTCAGCGCCAGAATACATATAAAGGAAATAGTGAGATAAGGTATAGCTTATGAATAAAAACCCCAAGGCTTTTGATCTTACATTAATATTCACAGTGATCGCACTTACCGTTTTTGGTATCATAATAATAGGAAGTGCCACCCGTATAAACATAAACGGCATACAGGGTAAATTTACAAGCCAGATGCTCTGGTTTGCAACAGGCACTGTACTTATGTTTATTTTTGCTTTCTGGGATTATCATAAACTCTGCAAGCTGTATATACCCATATATATACTCAATATAACACTTCTCGTGCTGGTACTTACAATAGGTGATTCCGAGGACGAGGTACGCAGATGGCTCTTCGGAATACAGCCCTCTGAGTTTGCAAAAATATTTATGATAATTTATTTGTCAAAACTGGTTGACAAATCGGGAGAAAAGATTAATAATATAGGTAGGTTGTTTTTAATAATACTGACATCGGTCATACCCTTTGTCCTTATTAAGATTCAGCCGTCACTTTCAGCCAGTCTTGTAATACTTGCCATACTTATAACAGAGCTTTTCATAGGCAATATTTCAGGCAAATATATAAAGCTGGCGCTGATCGTAATTATTCCGGCAATAATAATACTGTATCTGGATATTGTATCGAGCGAACACAGAATACTTTCTGCGTTTCTCTCGCCGTATCAGATAAGCAGGATAACTACTGCCGTTACCGGTGATCTGACCGATCCCAGAATGTATCAGACAAAGAACTCAATATGGGCAATAGGCTCAGGACAGCTGAGAGGTAAAGGCCTTTTCAACGGCACTATAAATCAGCTTAACTATCTGCCCTATTCCTATAACGACTTTATATTCTCCGTAGTGGGAGAAGAATTTGGATTTATAGGCTGTGCCGTAGTTCTTCTGTTTATGTTCATCTTAATAAGCAGATGTATCGATATTGCCATAAGCGCAGATGACAGATTAGGTACTTTGATCGCAGGCGGTGTTGCCGGTATGATATTTTTCCAGACCTTTGTAAATGTAGGGGTTGCAACAGGTCTCCTTCCCAACACCGGTATGGCTTTGCCCTTCTTCAGCTACGGCGGAAGCTCTATGTGGGCAAATATGATAGCAGTCGGAATGGTATTGAATGTGGGTAAGAAAAAAAAGAAAACTATTTTTTAGGGGTGATTAACTATGAACATCGCATTGGTTGCCAATGACAACAAAAAAACTTTAATGGAAAATCTATGTGTTGCCTACAGGCATATTCTCATCAAGCACGATCTGTATGCCACAGGTACTACAGGCACACTTATAGAAGAGACTTCAAGTCTGCCTGTGCATAAATATCTGGCAGGAGATCTGGGCGGAGAGCAGCAGCTTGCCTCACAGATATCCAACAACGTCATTGACCTTATTATTTTTCTTAAGGATACTGACCCTATGGTAAAGATAGACCATACTGCGGAAACTGTTATAAGGCTCTGCAACGAGCATAATATCCCTCTTGCGACAAATCTGGCTACTGCAGAGGTACTTCTTCTCGCTCTTGACAGAGGCGATCTTGACTGGAGAAACCTTGTCAAGGAAAGTACGGCTCAATGATATACTTAGCTGTATATTACGCTGTTATAAATATATATCTGCTTGTGCTTATGGGTATTGATAAACGCAGGGCTGTTTTAAAAAAATACAGGATCAAGGAAAGCACTCTTTTCACTGTTTCAGCTTTAGGCGGAGGTCTTGGCGGTCTTTTAGGTATGAGATTTTTCAGACACAAGACAAAAAAGCTGAAATTTCATATATTATTTTGGTTTTTCCTGATCGTACATATGGCATTTATACTTTTTATCATATATAATATATATGGGCTGACGCATTAAATATGCAGCAGCCCAATTTTTATGTATATAAAGTAATGCTATCCTTGTGTCGGGAAAGCTGACGTAATCTCAACTCCCCTTTGTTATATTTCACCTGCGGCGCGTCTGCCCCTGTTCCTTTGCCAAGGCAAGAGTAAATTCAAATACAGAGCCCTTTCCCTGTGTGCTTTCTACCCATATGCTCTCGTTATGCCATTCTATTATCTCTCTGGCAATAGCAAGTCCCAGACCCATACCGTTTTTGTCTATGCCTCTTGAATGATCTGCCTTGTACAGTCTTTCAAACACACGTTTCTTCTCCTCTTCGGAAAGGCCTATTCCCGTATCCTTTACATATATATGAGCCTTTTCGTCCTTTATAAAGCTTCCCACGGTTATACTGCCCTTTTCCGTAAACTTTAAGGCATTATCCGTAAGATTGAATATTACTCTCTGTATTTTTTCTATATCGGCATATACATTTATTTCGGGGCTTTCCGCCTTCATACTAAGGCTTATATTCTTTTCCTCCGCTCTTTCCTTAAGAGCAAGTACCACTTCGTTTATGACCACATTGATATTGAATACCTCAAGAGATGCATTCTGATGAGCCTCAAAAAGAGAGTTAAAGTCCATTATACTATTGGCAAGATTATTGAGCCTGTCCGCTTCCGTATATATAATTTTAAGATATTTGGGATATCTTTCGGGAGGTATCGTGCCGTCTGTCATAGCCTCTGCATAGCCCTTAATGGATGTAAGTGGCGAACGCAGGTCATGGGATATATTAGAGGTAAATTCTCTCCTTCTTTTATCCTGCTCGCAAAGGCTTTCTGCCATTACATTAAAGCTGTCGCATAGCTGAGCTATCTCATCATTGCCTTTAAAATCTATTCTTTCATCAAAGTTTCCGCCTGCTATGCGCCTTGCCGCCTTGTTTACCTCTATTATGGGAGACAGAAATTCATACATATAATAATATATTGCCGCGTAGCCTATAAGCAGTCCTACAATAAAAAATATAAATACATAGACATATAATTTCTTTATCTGGCTTATAAGCTCGCTTATATATGTTCCGCCGAATATATAGCCCTTTACGTCACCGTCTAAAAGTACGGGATAGGCTATGTTGTATATTGAATTGCCGAATATATCCGATATCATATCCGTTGCCCATACCACATTGCCCTCACGAAGGCTTTCAAGCTTTTCATCATCGCTTATATCCAGCTTTTCATAGGGTGTGACTATGCCGTCTGAAAGCGTAATGATATTAAAGTCATCGTCCGTAATAACATAGTGAAAGTCGGTGTACTTGTTGAATACGTTCATATCGCTTGAAAATTCCTCTTTATTCAATACACCGTCATCTATAAAGCCCGATATGTATTCATCGGATATCCTTATGACATAGCTGGCGATCTCCTCTCTCAATGCACTGTAGTAATTCTGCCTGAGTACTTGAGATATTATAAGCGCAAACACTGAAAATATAAGAAACATTATTATGGAAAACGAAAGTATCGTTTTAGCTGTGATCGATCTCATTGCTTAATAAAATCCTCTCTCTGAGGCGTGAATATATCCAGGAGCTTTCCCTTGGGGGTAAGCACTCTGCATCCATGCCTTACATCGGGCTGAAAATATATAGTATCTCCTGCCTTTATGACCTTCTTTTCTCCCTCGACCGTAAATTCAAATTCACCCTCAACACAGTATGTCGCCTGTTCATGGGGATGGGTATGCTCTGCACCTATGCCGCCGTTTTCAAAATACACCTCAACGATCATAAGGCTGCCTCCGTGGGCAAGCACTTTTCTGTAATTCTTGCCTGCCTCAAGCTCAATAAGTTCAATATCATCGTTATAGAAAAAGTTATTCATTTTTTATTTCCTCCTGACTTTTCTTGTTATATCCAGTATATCACAACAGAGCTAATATTAAAAGTTATATTTAATATAATTCAACATAAAATGTATATAAAGTGAAGGGTGTGTGGATATATTGAAAAAATTCAGTACTGCCGTTTCGGAAAAAACGGGAATACCTATAGAGGTAATATCTGATACGCCTAAGCTGGAGCTGACGGGACGTAAAAGCCTTTATATAGAAAATCACAAGGGGATAAAGGTACTTACCGATACCTCTGTTGCGGTCAGGACCGCAGGCTTTCTGATATATGCAGAGGGCATAAACATTACAATAAAGGAAATAGACAAGGAGCATATAAAGGTAAACGGTGTTTTCACATCCTTAAGATTTGAAAAACAGGAGTGATTTATATAAGTAAACTATGGAATTTTTGTAAGGGATATGTTATAATCTCATTATACGGCTTTAATTCAGACAAATTGCTGGACAAAGCCATTGAAAAGGGTATAAGGATATTCAATATACATAAGGAAAGCGGAAAATATATACTCGAAATACAGCCAAAGGAGTTCTTTTATTTCAGAAAGCTTGCAAAAAAGTACAAATGCAGGGTACGGATTATACATAAGGACGGGCTTTTTCGTATTGTCCGCAGCACCGCAAGAAATATCTTTTATCCCATAGGCATAATAGCCGCACTCCTCTTTATTTTCTTTATGACGCAGAGAGTATGGCTCATAGACATAGAAGGCAATACGACTATTGACGACTACAGCATACTGGAATACTGCAGCGGCAACGGTCTGTACATAGGCTGCAACAAAAATAAGGTGGATTGCAGACAGCTTGCGGACAATATTAAAATAAATTTCAAGAGCATATCCTGGGTAAACGTAAGTCTTAAGGGCTCACGCATACATATCAAGATGTCCGAAGGCAAGGATAAGGAGGTAAATACTCTTGACTCCAAGCCCTGTAATATAGCTGCCTCACATGACTGCCGTATTTCGTCCATAGTCACAACAAAGGGTACTCCCCAGGTAAAGGCAAATGACATAGTGCTTTCGGGAGATGTGCTTATAGCCTCTCAGCTTGTGCAAAGCGGCACCGAAGAAAATCCCATAACAGACAAGGTATCGGCGGCAGGTACCGTAAGAGGCTATGTTACAAGGACCTATTCCTTTACACTGCCTTATAATAAAACCGTAAAGGAATATACTAAAAATACAAGGAAAATATACAGCTTTAAATTTATTAACAAATTGTTTTCAATAAAATACGAGCCAAAATATGATAAATATGATAAAATAACTACAGTGACTCAGCTTAAGCTGGGCGAAAGCTGTCCCTTGCCCCTTGTCATATACAGGGACCTGTATTCGGAATATGAATACAAGACCGTAAGACTGACTGAAAAAGAAGCTAAAAAGGATGCTGACACCAGGGTAACGGAATATATCATATCTGCCTACAGTACCGACAGCGATATAATTTCCGTAAATACAAAATATAAATCAGACAAGGACAAATTAATGGTCTCATCTGAAATAATTTCAGAAGAAAATGTAGGAAGGGAAATACCAATACGGGAGGAAATGCAGTAAATGGAACAAGAGAGAATACAGATACCAAATTCTATGATCTCAGCAGTTTTCGGTAGCTATGACGAAAACATCAAAAAGATACAGAAGGAATATGACGTCACTATTATAAACAGAGGCGACGACATACTTGTAAGCGGTGAGGAAAACAATGTCAGAAGCTCAATTCAGGTCATAAACTCACTTGTGAACCTTGTGAGGTCGGGACAGGAAATAGAGGAGCAGAACATAAACTACATCATTACAGAGGTAAACGAAGAACACACCGAGGACATAGATAAGCTGAATAACGATATTATCTGTATGACCGTAAACGGAAGGACACTGCGTCCCAAGACCTTAGGACAAAAGCGCTATATAGACAGTATAAAGAACAACACCGTTGTATTCGGCATAGGTCCCGCAGGCACAGGCAAGACCTATCTGGCTATGGCTATGGCTATCACAGCCTTTAAAAACGGCGATATAAACAGGATAATACTTACAAGACCCGCTATAGAGGCAGGAGAGAGCTTAGGCTTTCTTCCAGGTGATCTCCAGCAGAAGGTAGACCCGTATTTAAGACCTCTCTATGACGCACTCTATGAAATAATGGGCGCAGAAAACTATATGAGAAATATGGAAAAGGGACTTATAGAGGTAGCGCCTCTTGCGTATATGCGAGGCAGGACCCTTGACAATTCCTTTATAGTGCTGGACGAGGCGCAGAACACAACTCCCGAACAGATGAAAATGTTCCTCACAAGACTTGGCTACGGTTCCAAGGCTGTCATAACGGGAGATATAACACAGATAGACCTGCCGAAGGGCAGAAATTCAGGACTTATAGAGGCTACCAATATTTTAGGCAGCATAGAAGGAGTAGGCATAAACAGGCTTACAAACAAGGATGTTGTTAGGCACCCTCTTGTGCAGAAGATCATCAATGCCTATGAGGTATACGAAAGCAAAAAGAACAAGGGTAAAAAATAATGGATGTTTTATTTCAGAACGATACGGATATAAATGTTGATCAAAAGCTTATTTCCGATGTAATAAGGGCTGTACTGAGCTATGAAAAGTTTTCCGACAACTGTGAGATAAGCGTTACTATAGTTGACAATGAGGAAATACATGCTCTCAATTTGAAATACAGAGGTATAGACAGACCTACCGATGTGCTTTCATTTCCCCTTATAGACTTTACAAAGGAAAAGCTGCCCTCAGACGGCTCTAAGATATATCTTGGAGATATAGTCATAAGCATAGAAAAGGCAGAGGAGCAGGCAAAGGAATACGGTCATTCCCTTAACAGAGAAATAGGCTTTCTTACTGCTCACAGTATGCTTCATCTTTTAGGCTATGACCATATGGTCCCCGAAGAGGAAAGCATAATGTTTGGTAAGCAGGAAGAGATACTTGAGAAAATGGGCTTAAGGAGATAATATGGACGATAACAGAAAGCTTTATGAAATAGCCGTCATGGCTAAGGAAAATGCCTATGCGCCCTACTCAGGCTTTAAGGTAGGCGCTGCTGCTCTTACCGATGACGGTATAGTCTATACAGGCTGCAATGTGGAAAATTCCTCCTACGGCGCCACTATATGCGCTGAGAGGACAGCTATTGCAAAGGCTGTTTCCGAGGGCAGGAGGAATATAGTCAAGCTCGCAATAGCCTCAGACAGCAAGGAATATACCTATCCCTGCGGTATATGCAGGCAGGTCATTTCCGAGCTTATGCCCGAGGGCGAAATAATAGTGGGAAATGAAGACGATATTATTATATACAAGGTATCCGAGCTTTTGCCTCATGCCTTTACGTTAGACAAGTAAGGTGATAATATGACCTGGGATGAATTATATGCCGCTTGTAATGTCTGCCGCCGCTGTCCTCTCTGCGAAACAAGGACAAATGTAGTGGTAGGCACAGGCAACAGAAACAGCAGTATATTGTTTGTAGGCGAGGGACCCGGATATAACGAGGATATGCAGGGACTTCCCTTTGTAGGCGCGGCAGGTCAGCTTCTGGATAGGATGCTGGCAGCCATAGACCTTACCAGAAACGATGTTTATATTGCAAACATAGTCAAGTGCCGACCTCCGGGTAACAGAGACCCTCTGCCTATGGAGCAGGAGGCTTGTATAGTGTATCTCCGTCAGCAGTTTAAGCTTATAAGGCCCCGTATAATTGTATGTCTTGGCAGGATCGCCGCTCAGGCTATCATATCTCCCGATTTCAGGATAACAAGACAAAGGGGTATATGGTACAATAAAAAAGGCATTGACATTATAGCTACATATCATCCCTCCGCCCTTCTCAGAGATGAAACAAAGCAGAAAAAGAGAGAGGCATGGGAGGACTTCAAGCAGATAAGAGATAAATTAAAAGAGGTTACGGCAGATGAAGAATAATTTTAAATCGGGCTTTGTATCGCTTATAGGCAGACCCAATGTAGGCAAGTCTACACTTATGAACAGTCTTATAGGCGAAAAAATATCCATTATTTCAAGCAAGCCCCAGACTACAAGGAACAAAATACAGACTATACTTACAACAGATGCTCTACAGATAGTTTTCATAGACACTCCGGGCATACACAAGCCTAAGTCAAAGCTTGGAGATTATATGGTAAAGAGCGCCGAAAATTCACTTAACGATATAGACCTTGTGCTGTATCTTATAGAACCCTATGAAAAAATCAAGGACAGCGACAGAGTCATACTGGACAGGCTCAGAAACGTAAAGACACCTGTTTTTCTCATTATAAACAAAATAGATACCGTGGAAAAGGAAGAGCTGTTAAAGGTAATAGACGCTTACCGCAAGGAATACGATTTCAGGGAAATAATCCCTGTTTCCGCTCTTAAGGAGCAGAACAAGGACCTTCTTATGGAAACCATAGAAAAATATCTTCCCGAAGGTCCTCAGTACTTTCCAGAGGATATGATAACAGACCTGACCGAAAGACAGCTTGTTGCCGAAATGATAAGGGAAAAGGCTCTCTATCTTCTTCAGGAGGAAATACCCCACGGCATAGCCGTTGAGATAACCTCTATGAAGGAAAGAAAAAATAAAAATATGATAGATATAGAGGCTACGCTCTATTGCGAAAAGGACAGCCACAAGGGTATCATAATAGGCAAACAGGGTTCTATGCTCAAAAAAATAGGTTCAAATGCAAGACGTGACATACAGAGATTTTTAGGCTCTCAGATAAATTTACAGATATGGATAAAGGTTAAAAAGGACTGGCGTGACAGTGATTTTATGCTTAAAAACTTCGGCTATGATGCCAAAAACATTTAACTTCCATTTTTTAAGCAGAATATAAAAAAACGATATACAGAAAATATTATCATAAGGAGGAATTCTTATGAATGATTTTTTCTGGAATATATTTAAGACAAGCGGCAATATAGAGGCATTTATGGCATACAAGGATTATTCAAAGGGTGAAAACGATGGCGGCAGAGAAGATAAGAGGTCTGATAATACGGGAGAATTTTTCGGGTGAAGCGGACAAGTTCATAACCATATTTGCCAAGGATATAGGCAAAATATCTGTCTTCTGCAAGGGTGCGAGGAATACTAAGAGCAAGTTTCTTTCCTCCACCGCCCTTTTTACATACGGCGATTTTATAATAAGGACTGCCACAAAAACGCCTACCCTTCTTTCAGCAGACGTCATAGACAGCTTTTATGCCCTTCGCACCGACTTTGAAAAGGCTGCATATGCCTCCTATTTCATAGAGCTTATAGATAAATCATTTCTTGAAAATGTTGCCGATAACAATGTGCTTCTTTTAAGCGTAAGAACTCTCAAGAAAATGTGCTCCGATAACTGCGGCACAAGGCTTACCGCCTGTATATATCTTCTTAAGCTTATGGAATATATGGGCTATCAGCCCGATATGGAGGACAACGCTCTTTCATCCCTCAGCCCTGCTGTTAAGTATGCCATAGGCTATGTGCAGCAGTCCGATATAAAAAACATATTTTCATTCGACCTTGAAAATAAGTATATAGAAGAGCTTGAGAACTTTTTATATGACTATATAGACTACCATACCGAAATAAAACTTAAGAGCAGCAAAATAATCAAAAATCTCTATTGACAAACTATGTAATAGTGCTATACTTATATTAACAAGCAAATATTGTTTCTTCAGGGATTGGTGAAATTCCATACCGGTGGTAAAGCCCACGAGCCTTATGGCATGATCCGTTGAGATTACGGAGCCGACAGTAAAGTCTGGATGAGAGAAGAATATAAATTCCTGAGCTTTTTGGCTCAGTTTTTTATTTTAAGGTCCCTGAAAGCAAGGGACCTTTTATATTGCGGAGGATAATTATGGAGTATATGAAAGCGGCGATCGAGCTGGCTAAAAAGGGCGCGGGCTACGTATCCCCAAACCCCATGGTAGGTGCGGTAATAGTAAAGAACAACAGAATAATAGGCAAGGGATATCATATGAAATACGGCGAGGCGCATGCAGAGGTAAATGCCATTGAAAGCTGCACAGAAAGTCCCAAGGGTGCCGAAATGTATGTGACCTTGGAGCCCTGCTCACACTACGGTAAAACTCCTCCCTGCGCCGAAAGAATAGTTAAAGAGGGTATTAAAAAGGTGTATGTAGGCTCTCTTGACACAAACCCCAAGGTTTCCAGCAAGGGTATTGAAATACTTAAAAATGCAGGCATTGAAGTGACTACAGGCGTTATGGAAGAAGAATGCAAGGCTATAAATCCTATTTTCTTCAAGTACATCGAAAAGCATATGCCCTATACGGTGCTTAAATCCGCCGTTACTCTTGACGGCAAAATAGCCGCATATACAGGAAATTCAAAATGGGTAACGGGGGAAGAGGCAAGAGGCATAGTACACATCATGCGGCATCAGCTTAAGGGCATAATGGTAGGTATAAACACAGTGCTTGCAGACGATCCCCTGCTCACCTGCCGCATTGAAAACGGTGTTGACCCCGTTAAAATTATAGTTGACTCAAAGCTTAAAATACCCCTTTATGCCAATGCCCTTAAGGGGGAATGTATCATAGGCACAACAGGAGACTGCGACAGAGAAAAAAAGGAAAAGCTGGAAAGAATGGGCGTAAGGATGATCACAACACACAGCAAGGGCAAAGTCGATCTGAAAGAGCTTATGCAAAAGCTTGCCGAAATGAAAATAGACAGTATACTTCTGGAGGGCGGCGGTACTCTTAACTATTCAATGCTTTCCGAAGGACTTGTAGACAAGGCAGTATTTTTTATAGCCCCTAAGATAATAGGCGGAAAGGATGCAAAAACCTCCGTTGAGGGACGCGGCATAGAGCTTATGTCCAATGCCATAGACCTTGTAAATACTGAAATCAAGAAAATAGGCAATGATATTATGATATACGGAGATGTTAAGAATGTTTACAGGGATAATTGAAGAGATAGGGATAATAAAATACAAGGGTACATCCTCAATTAAAATAGAGGCAAAAAAAATACTTGAGGATATCCGCATAGGCGACAGCATTGCCGTAAACGGCATATGCCTTACGGTCACAGAATATTCCAATAATTCAATAACTCTTGACGTAATGAATGAAACCCTGAGAAGAACAGGCTTAGGTTCTCTGAATATGGGAAGCAGGGTAAATCTTGAAAGAGCCATGTCGGTAAACCGACGATTCGGCGGGCATATAGTAAGCGGTCACATAGACGGTACGGGGAAAATAACGGCTATCAGAAAGGACGGCATTGCAGTATGGTTTACCATAGCCGCAGACAGCAATATATTAAAGGGTATAGTTATGAAAGGCTCCGTTGCCCTGGACGGCATAAGCCTGACTGTGGCAGAGGTTGACGGCAGCTCCTTCAAGGTCTCGGTAATACCGCATACACAGTCGGCAACAACTCTTTTGGACAAAAAGATAGGCGACAAAGTAAACATTGAAACAGATATAATAGGAAAATATGTTGAGAAATTATTAAATATCAATACCGATAAAAAGGCTTTTGATATGGATTTTCTTATTGAAAACGGATTTTAAGGGAGGACAGGCATATGATAAATATAAATACGGTGGAGGAAGTCCTTGAAGATATCAGACAAGGCAAGATCATAATAGCCGCAGACGACGAGGACAGGGAAAACGAATGTGATCTTATTGCATCGGCGCAGCTTTGTACAACAGAAACCCTTAACTTTATGGCTACTCATGCAAAGGGCCTTATATGCCTGCCCTCTGATGAGAGCATTATAAAAAGACTTGATCTGCCCCAAATGGTAAATAACAATACAGACAATCACTGTACAGCCTTTACGGTATCAATAGACCATATTTCAACAACAACGGGTATCTCGGCAGAGGAAAGAGCCGTGACGGCGGTAAAATTTGCCGACCTTAGCTCAAAGCCCTCAGATTTCAGACGTCCGGGACATATGTTTCCCCTTCTCGCCAGACCGGGCGGAGTACTTGAAAGGCAGGGTCACACAGAGGCAACCATTGATCTGTGCAGGCTTGCGGGACTTAAGCCCTGCGGCATCTGCTGTGAGATAATGAAAGAGGACGGCACTATGGCAAGGCTTAAGGACATAGGCAGGCTGCAGCAAAAATACAAGCTTAAGCTTATCACAATAAAAGCGCTTGTTGACTATGTCAGAAAAAAGGCGCTCAAAAAAGAGGTTTCCACTATGCTTACAACAAAATACGGAGACTTTCACATAAACGGTTATCGTGACGATATAACGGGCAAGGAGCATATTGCAATGTATATGGGAGATATATCAGACGGTGAGCCTGTGCTTTGCAGGGTACACTCCGAATGTCTTACAGGCGATGCTCTTGGCTCTGTAAAATGCGACTGCGGCCAGCAGTATGACGAGGCGATGAGAAGAATTGCCAAAAAAGGCAGAGGAATACTTCTGTATATGCGTCAGGAAGGCAGAGGCATAGGTCTTATAAACAAGCTAAAGGCATACGAGCTTCAAAGACAGGGTATGGATACGGTAGATGCCAACATTGCCTTAGGCTTTCCTGAAGATATGCGCAAATACGACAGAGCGGCGGAAATTTTAAGGGACCTGGGTGTAAGCAGGATCAGACTTATGACCAACAATCCCGACAAGGTAGAAAAGCTTGGAGCCTTAGGCATAGAAATAACGGAAAGAATACCTATTATTGTGGCTCACAACCCAAATGCAGATATTTATATGCACACAAAACAGGAAAGAATGGGACATATTTTAAATCTATAGGAGGAATACAAAATGAAGAAAATCGAAGGTAATCTATTAGGAAAGGGCAAAAAATTTGCCATAGTTGCATCACGTTTCAACGAATTTATAGTAAACAGACTTGTATCAGGCGCAGAGGACGCTTTTATAAGACATGGTGTTGAGGGCGACGATATTTCACTTGTATGGGTACCCGGCGCCTTTGAGATACCCCTTGCGGCACAGAGGCTTGCACAAAGCGGTAAATACGATGCCGTTGTATGCTTAGGTGCTGTTATAAGAGGTGCCACAAGTCATTATGACTATGTTTGCAGCGAGGTCTCAAAGGGCATTGCCAATGTAGGTCTTAAAACAGATACGCCTGTTATTTTTGGTATAGTGACTACAGACAACATAGAACAGGCTGTAGAAAGAGCAGGCACCAAGGCAGGCAATAAGGGCTTTGACGCAGCAATTTCAGCTATAGAAATGGCAAACCTTATCAATAAGCTTTAAATTCGCTGCCGGATTAAAGCTGTGTTTGTATAGCGTATTTTACTCGCTTGCCCTACTCTTTTTTTATGACAACGAGGCTGAGTATTAAGGGAAATATTGCCGCAGTTTTTTTGATAAATTTTTGTTTATGTTAATAGGTTCGACCTCTCAGTCAGCCCCGTTCACAGTTATTTTTATATAAGCTTTTGCCGCGGCTGACAGCTCCATTGCAGCGGAAGAAGTTATCCGCCAAACCGAAGGTTTGC